>JAFYXE010000002.1 GCA_017546275.1 Bacteroidales bacterium
ATCCACCACCTCACCGGCATATAGCACCTTGTCCATCGCGCCCCACTTCTGGTAAGTCGCGACGAGTTCATACATTATCTCAGCATCCGATCCATACGCCTCAAGCTGCTCCTTCGGCTGGATCGAACAGATGAACTGGTCGTTGTTGGAAGGAGTGACCGTTCCGAGAACCGAGCAGTATGTAGTACCGGTGATATTGATTTCAAATGTATTCGACGAAGCGACAGCCTTCTTTGTCCTGAAGGTCACCACTGTAGCCTTAGAATTCACATAGAAGTTGTCATCGATGCCGACAGCGTATGCGATGTACTCCGTATCATCCAGAAGGTCATCAAACACAAGGGATTCGCTTCCGACACTGCCGAGATTAGCCACCATTTCTTCTGTAGTCCTTCCCATAGCGACATAGTAATCCACAAGGGCAAGAGCGTGGGTCGCAAACGCAGTCTCGTCACCTCCCCACTGCTGGTACTGGTCCATCGAGAACACATTCATAAAGAACACGGCATTCTCCTTGTCGGCTGTGACGCTTACTGTCGCCTTGGTCAAACCGATATCTGTCACCTCGATCTTGAATCCGAGTTCATTCTGCTCAATTCCGGGTGTAGTGAACTCATACTTTGTGACTCCGGTAGTGAAATAACCTTCATAGTCGAGACCATAGGCATAGAGATAATATGACACACCCGGCATCAGTCCTTCTTCCTCATCCTCGAACCTGCCTTTATGAAGGAAGCCTTCAAGCCAGTCGCTCAAGTCCTTTCCTTCGTCCATCGCTCTCTGCTCAAACCATCTGAGGTCATCATCCTGATACTTGTATTCATCCTCGAAGGAGTCATACTCCGACTTCTCCACAAGCATCACGACATAACTCATCTTGTCATCTGCAGGAACTACCGAAAAACGGCAGGATGTAGATGTCACATCCGTCACTTCCAGTTTGAAGTCATACTGCTCTTCAGGATTCTTTTCCGGCTCGACGGGCTGCGGCTTGTCGCAGCTCCAGAGCACAATGAAGCCCAATATGACACAAATCACAGATAATATTCTTTTCATACAAGCTATATTGTTCCAAAACACAAATTTACGGAATAATTGGATAGAAGCCCCAAAAACCGTGAAAGATGTCCACAAAAAACAGGCGACCCCAACGGGCCGCCTGAATAAATGTATGCGATCTTCAGATTACTCTGCGTAAACTGTAAGGCTGTCCATACGAACCTGACCACCTGTGAGTGAGCTGATCACGTATGAATCTGCAGCTGCAGGCAATACGACTGTCACAACTGAACCGTTTACAGATACTGTTCCTGTTGTAATTGAGCTCTGCAATGCTGTTGCGTAAGAACTATTGTTGCAAACGAACTCGATCTTAGTCATACCTGCGTACTCAACAGTAAGCTTAGATGACTTGTAGAAACGAGCTGGCGCTGCATAGTCAGCGACGTTGCTTGTTGAAGAACCCTTGTCATTGGTAAGCTTGATTCCATTCTGCTCCCAAACCTGCTGTGAAGTTGTGAAGACTGTTCTGTTTGCCTTATCAGCAAAAGAAAGCTCTGCAGATCCGGCAGGCTGCTCCACTACTACGTCAGTGTGCTCAACGATAACACCGCCCTGAGCCATCTGAGGATTCTCATTGTAGAGAGTTCTCATACCTTTCACAGTGATGAGGTCACCCTTTGTGAGAGTGTTTGCAGGATCTGTGATACCAGCGCAAGAGAGTCTGTAAGCAAGCATCTCGCCTGTCTCGTCTGAAATGTAGATAGAGATGTTGTCGTAAGAGGCGTTGTATGCCTGATAGATGCCGCTGATAGTACCTGAAACCTGATACTCGATAGTGTTATCTGTAGCAGCATTGAACTCAGCGACTGTAACCACCTTTGGACCTGCTGGCTCTACCGGCTCCTCAACAGGGTTCTCTGCCACTACGAGTGTAGGGCGGATACCGTCTGTGTCGTAAGAGTTCTCGTCAGCATACCAGCAGTTCTCAGTTGCCGAATAAGCGAAACCGAAATATGTTGCTGCATTGTAGATGTCGCAAGTGCCATCTGCATAAGAATTGTCTACACACCAGAGATAGTATGCATAGTCGTCACCTGTAGGGAGGACATCTGTAACTGTAAGGTTGCCAGACTCCCAATCAGTATGACCGACATAACGTCCGTATGAGTCCATAATTGTATAGTAGCTCATATCCGGATCATACATAAGAGTGAAGATGTTCTTCTCTGTACTTGCACCGTCGATAACGTTACCTGCAGGGAATGTACCTGTTGTCACGCCCTCTGCGAGAGGAGCCATAACCTTTGTACCGTTGAAGAACCAGTACTGACCGTTCTCGATAGGACCTACAGGATCACCACCTGTTGACTCGAAGATGATCTCGTAAGGCTCAGCAACCGCTACGAAAGGAAGTGCATCCGGATAACCTGTGACAGGCTCTGCATTGATCATAACGAGCTCGTCAGAAAGATCTGAATATGCATAGTCTACAGGCTCCATCCACTCGTCCCACTCAGGGTCATACTGTGTGAAGACGATCTTTCCAGAAGTGTTGTTTGTCTTCTCGATCTCATATGTACCGTACATATAAGCGCCGAAGCCTGAACCGTCATTAAGAGGAATTGCAATCACCATAGCGTCCTCCTCATAGAGACCGAGGTCAACGAGAACATACATTCCGCTTGCGCTCAGGAGCCACTGCTTGCCGTCGAGTTCATACTCAGGCTCTGGTTCTGG
>JAFYXE010000044.1 GCA_017546275.1 Bacteroidales bacterium
GCAGTTGTATGATGCGATGGCGAGGTTCCAGTCTCCGAAGATGGCGTAAGAATCCTTGAGGTACTTTGCAGCAGCCTCTGCGGACTTGATAGGGTCGTAACGCTCGTCTACGAATGAGTTGATGTGAAGACCGTAATGCTTAGCCATATCATACATAAACTGCCACATACCCTTTGCTCCGACTCTTGATACTGCAAGTGGATTGAGGGCAGATTCGATAATGGCCATAGCCTTAAGTTCTTCCGGCATTTCATACTTGTCGAAGATCGCTTCGAAGATAGGCATATAGTATTCGCAAAGGCCCAGAATGTGAGCCATACCGGTAGGCATCTTCTCCGAGTACTTGATGATGTAGTTCTTAACGATGTCGTTGAATGGCAGGGTGATGAAAGAGTTCATTCTCTTGAGTCTTTCGATATACACAGAATCAGGAACATTCGACTCGAATCGTACTGAGTCCATATCGAAGATTTCCTCTTCTACTTCTGTCATCTTATGTGCATACCAGATATTGAGAAGGCTGTCAGATACCTCTGTTGTGTACTCCTCTGGACAGATCGGTCTGCTGCTTTCGAATGCTTCTTCTGCTACAATCGCCAAGCTGTCAGCGATTCTTGCTTCTGTCTTGTATTTCTCAAGCTCCCTTCTGATTGAATCAAGCTGTGTCTGGAGCGCCTTGTTCTCTGTCTCAAGCGCTTTCTTGTTGCGCTTCAGTGGCTCCGCCGCATATGCTGACGTTGCTGCTCCGGCAATAAAAACAGCCGCCACCGCGGCTGCAAGAATTCTCTTTATGTTCATAGTTACTGTTTTTCCTAAAATCTGAGTCCGACTCTAAGTCCGTATGAGTTCGAACTGTACCCGTAAGCTGGTGTTCCAGTGTGCATTGCGTATGCATTGTTCGGCGGTATCACAGCAGGCTCGATCTTCATCGAGATGTCGTCGGTTACCTCGAAGTCGTGCATATAAGCAAAGACGTTCGCGTCTATCACCTGAAGGAAATACAAGGCTGCAGTGGCAACGATTGAGTAGTCTCTGTAACGTCTGTAGACATCACGGTACCACTTGGCGGTCTCTGCTGATATCTGTCCTGTATATGGTACGTCAGGATTTGTTGCCTCGTTGTGTATGCTCTTGAATCTCACATAGTTGCGGTTGTTGTTCATAAGACAGTGAACCGCCACCATTATACCTCCCCAATAGATAGGGACTTTGTAAAGTTCTCCGTTATAGATCTGTCCGAGTCCGGGAAGGAGAGCGGAGTAGAGGGTCGCTCTACCTGGATGAGGTTTCTGAGTCGATTCGTAGCAAACTACTCCGTCAAGCAATGAACCCCAATATACGAGTCCGGCTCCGACCATCAGCCAGGTACCTGTTGTCTTTGCCTTGTAGTCGATCACAGGAGTCTCGTATGGATAGACCATACCTGTCTGTTCCTCGTAGCTGATCTTGTTGGCAGCCCAGTCGTCGTAGGCCTTCTTGGTTTTGTTGTATGTGTGAAGATAATATCCTCCTGTTCCGGCCAACGCACCGATTCCTCCATAGATGATAGGAAGTTTCCAGTAGTCCTTGTTGTAGATCTGCGCTGTTCCCGGCAACACGACAGAACCCGCGAACATCATTCCGATCTTCATCGTGTTCTTGTGAGAAAGTCCACCGATGTACTCCTTGATGTCGAAGAGTTTTGCTGCCGTATCCGCCTTTGATGTTGAGTCGGCGTTCGATTTGAAGACATCCTCCTTGAACTGTGCATAAGACAAAGTCGTAAACCCGATAAGGCCTACGACAAATGTTATGATATATTTCAACAGTCTGTTCTGCATCGGCTGTCTGTCTTAGAACTTCGAATCCTCAAGCGCTTTAAGGAACTTGCGGACTTCCTCGTCTGAACTGAAGTGGATTGTCATCGAGCCCTTGCCTGACGATGCACGCTTGAGGCTGATGTTGTTCTCAAAATATTTACCTACGATTTCAAGTACCTTGAAGTACTCGTCAGGAAGCTCCTGACCTTCGTCTGCCGGCTTTGGCTTCTGCTGTGTCATCTGACGGATCTTATCCTCGAGCTGACGTACTGAAAGGCCATCCTTGATCACGAGGTCACAGAGGTATTCCTGAAGCTTTACATCCTCGAGTCCGAGGAGGACCTTTGCGTGTCCTACGCTGAGGAGACCTACCTTGAGGTCGTGCTGAAGCTTTGCAGGAAGCTTGAGGAGGCGGAGGAAGTTGGTCACTGACGCACGCTTCTTTCCTACTCTTACCGCCATCTGCTCCTGTGTAAGATTGCACTCGTCGATGAGTCTCTGGTAGCTCATAGCCACCTCGATAGGGTCGAGGTTCTCACGCTGGATGTTCTCTACGATAGCCATCTCGAGCATTCCCTGGTCGTTGGCCTCGCGGATGTATGCCGGAATCATATCCATTCCTGCGAGTCTGCTGGCTCTGAACCTGCGCTCACCGCTGATGATCTGATATCTTCCGTCTGCCTTTCTGCGTACTGTGATAGGCTGGATGAGGCCCAATGTCCTGATCGAGTCGGCAAGCTCCTCGAGTGCCTCCTGGTCGAAGGACATACGTGGCTGGAACGGGTTAGGCTCGATCAGATCCACGGGGATTCTGAGAATGTCTGCCGTTCCCTGCTGCGGCTGCTCCGGGCTCACCACCTCTTTGTGGATGTAGCCGACCGGCTTCCTTATGTTGCTGAGGTCTGTGTCATTGCCAAGCAATGCGCCGATTCCTTTTCCTAATCCTCTCTGCTGTTTGCTCATAGTCTTCTGTCTTTTTGTTATGAGTTCTTCTCAAGCACTTCTTTCGCCAATCCGAGATAGTTTGTCGTACCGTTGCAGATCACATCGTAAAGGATGATAGGCTTACCGTGTGACGGAGCCTCGCTGAGACGGATGTTTCTCTGGATGATTGTCTTGAATACCATATCCTTGAAGTGCTCCTGGAGCTCTGTCAAGACCTGATTGTGTACCTTGGTTCTTCCGTCGAACATAGTGACCACGAAGCCCTCAATGCTGAGGTCAGGATTAGGGCCGCTCTGTACGAGACGGATTGTCTGCAGGAGTTTGCCGAGACCCTCGAGTGCGAAGAACTCAGGCTGTACCGGGATGATCACCGAGTCTGCAGCTGTAAGCGAATTGATGGTAATGAGACCAAGCGAAGGTGAACAGTCGATGATGATGTAGTCGTAGTTGTCCTTGATTGTGCTGAGCGCATTCTTGAGGAAGGTCTCTCTGAAAGGATCCTCCACGAGCTCGAGCTCCGCACCGACAAGGTTGATGTGCGACGGAATCATATGCAGAGATGCGATCTCTGTCTGAATAAGGCTGTCCTTGATGTCGATTTCACCTATCAGCACCTCGTACAATGTTCTCTTCTGGTCGTTGTCAGGAGAGAAATTGAGTCCTGACGTAGTGTTTGCCTGGGGATCGGCGTCGATGATGAGCACCTTCTTCTCCAGAACTGCCAGAGAGGCTGCAAGGTTGATGGCGGTAGTTGTCTTGCCTACTCCGCCTTTCTGATTTGCTATTGCTATTACTTTTCCCATACTCGTTTATAAAAGGACATAATCCTCGCAAAATTACAAAATTTATTTCATTCAAGGTCCGTATTTCTCTCAGAATTGCTACTTTTGTTGATAACTTTTTCAATTGATATGGAAACTGACAGAAAGAAGGATATTTGGCTGGTCGTAGTCAATGTGTTCGCGGCATCTAAGAAGGCCGGTTCGGTCTGGAAAAAAGCAGCGGCGATGCTTGAGGAAGCTGGCGTGTCATACAAGGCGAAGTTCACCGGTGGAAAATACAATGCGGAAGAACTCAGCCGCAAGGCTGCAGCTGCAGGTTACCGCAAGTTCATTGCAGTGGGTGGCGACGGTACCATCCACGATGTTTTGAACGGTGTGGCCCACTATGTGTATTCTTCTGATTCTGAAGGTGTTGTCATATCTGATTTTATCCTTGGTGCCATACCTGTCGGTTCTGGTAACGACTGGGTCAAGTCGGTCGGTATTTCAAAGGATATCAAGGCGGCAGTTGACGTCATCGCAGGTGGTAATCTTGCAAAGCAGGACGTGGTCAGAGTGAGTGTTTTCGAGAGTCTTTCGGATATGTCTTCAGATCCTGTCGCAGTTTCATATATGGTTAATGTCGGAGGCATCGGTCTTGATGCCAGAGTCTGCGAAATCGTTAACAGAAAGAAGGAGCAGGGAAGGCGAGGCAAGCAGCTCTATGTCAGTGCATTGGCCTATTGTATCAAGCATCGTGTCCCTATCCGTGCAAGAATCATTTGCGACGGTGAGGAAGTGTTCTGCGGAAAGTATCTTTCCATAGCTTTCGGTGTAGGTAAATACTCGGGCGGAGGTATGCGTCAGACTCCTCTTGCCGAGCTTGGTGACGGCCTTCTTGATATGACTGTTATTCCGGATATTCCTATGTGGACGATCGCCAAGGAAGTCTGGAAACTTTTCAATGGAAAATTCCATACTGTAGACGTGCTGACTCAGGCGAAATGCCGCGAGGTTCTCATCCTTCCTTCAAGCGACGCGGATGCGGAGCCTGTGGAGGTTGACGGTGAGGTGATAGGACGTGCTCCTGCCAAGATGGAAGTTCTTGCAGACCAGATAAATGTACTTACGCCGGGTCTACGTTGATGCTGATGTGATTGGTGTATTTCTCCACCTTTTCAAACGATAATACAGCCTCTTTTATACGCTCTTTTGTCGTTCTCAGATTGCGGTCTTTCTTGAGACTGATTCTGATGGTACGTATGTATTGGTCTGCTATCTTGTCTACGACAGGTGCATATGGTCCCACTATAGGAGATCCTATGAGCCCGGATCCTTCATTCCTGATGCCGCTGTGCTGCAGGATGTGCATAGCCAACTTTTTTGACATTCTTTCAACCCTGTCTTCGTAGATGTCCTTGATGGTCAGTTCAACGATTCTCGTATATGGTGGGAAATTAAAGTCCTGACGTTCTGCCAGAAGATCTTCGTTTACAAATTCTCCGTTTGCAAGTCTCTTATATACAGGGTGTTCCGGCTGTGATGTCTGGATTACACAGAGACCCTTTTCGTCGCGTCTTCCGCTTCTGCCACGGAACTGTTCCAGCAGCTGCATAGCCTTTTCGTCTGCACGGAAATCCTGCATTCCCAGCATTGTGTCGGCAGCTATCACTGCGACCAGCTTGAGATTGCTGAAGTCGAAGCCTTTGGTCAGCATCTGAGTGCCGATGAGGATGTCTATCTTGCCTTGGCTGAATTCCTTGATGACCTTGGCTTCATATGCCTTATTCTGTGCACTGTCGCTGTCAAGTCTTGCGATGACAGCCTCCGGGAAGAGCGCTGCCGCCTCCTCTTCGATCTTCTGCGTGCCTGCGCCAAGTGATTTGAGCGGTCCCTGGCATTTTGCGCATTGTCCGGTATATATTGCCTTGTATCCGCAGTAGTGGCACACCATCATTCCCTGTTTGTGCTGGGTGAGGCTGACGTTGCAGTGAGGGCATTTAGGAATGTCACCGCAGCTTTCGCACTGCATAGCAGGCGCCCAGGCTCTCCTTGAGCGGAGGATCATTGCCTGACCTCCTTCGCTAAGAGTCCGTCTGATATGTTCGATGAGCTTTCTGGAGAAGTTGCCCTCCATTCCTCTCTTTCTGCGTTCCGCCCTTGTGTCTATTATCTCTATGTCAGCGCTTTCAGAACCGTGATATCTCTCAGTGAGGCTGACCATAACGTGTCTGTCGGTGAGACAGTTGTACATCTCTTCCAACGACGGTGTGGCAGATCCGAGGATGATGTTTCCTTTGTGCATAACGGACAGGATCAACGCTGTATCTCGCCCGTTGTATCTTGGAGCGGGGGAGTCCTGCTTGTATGAACTGTCGTGCTCCTCGTCCACGATGATGAGTCCGAGGTTATGGTGTGGCAGGAACAGGGACGAACGTGTGCCCAGCGCAATGTACGTCTCCTCTGCACCCTTTGCACCTTCGGGCGCCTCTGCACCCTCTGCACCCTTTGCACCTTCGGTCTCCTTCGGATCCTTGGCCCCATTCATCTCCTCACTGCCTTTGGTGACCTTCAGCCCTTCGCAGCCCTTGCCCCCATTCATCTCTTCGCAGCCTTTGGTGACCTTCAGCGATCGTATGGCCTCTGCGGTTGCTCTGCGGCTTGCTGCGCTTTCGGCCGAATGGTATGTCATAAGCCTTTCGCCGAAATGCTGCGTCAGCCTCTCCTCGAGCTGCGTGCTTAGTGCGATTTCCGGTACAAGATACAGCACGTTTCTGCCGTTTCTGAGCGTTTCCAAGGCAAGCTTGATATACAGCTCCGTCTTGCCAGACCCTGTAACGCCGTGCAGAAGCACAGGCTTGCCTTTCCCGAAGGCCGCCTTCGCTTCCTGATATGCCTTACTCTGATGATCAGACAATACTATAGTGTCCTCCTGAGATTCAGACTCTGGGAAGCCGTCATCTCCTAGCAGATGCTGTGTGCTATTTGATCCGGTCAATGACTTCAGAGGCTTGCCTCCATTCTCTACGGCTTTGAGGTTTTCCGCTGCGATTTCCTTTGCGACTTCGGTCCTTTTGATTTCCTCCTGGATTCTCTCGAGAATAGCGGAGTGGGTGAGTCTGGTCTTAGTACCTTCCTTTGCCTTCTCCACCTGTTCGGCCTTCTTTGTTGCCCTCTCCTGGAGTTTGACGAGTTTTGCGTCTATGCTGTCGAGAATCTTCTTTTTGCTGTTGACTGCTCTTTCCTTTGCCGCAGCCCTAGCCTCCTCAAGGCTGGTCTTGCTGACAGGGTACGCCGCCTTGTAGGTCTCGCCGATAGAACACAGGTAATAATCAGAAACCTGTCTCCAAAGTTCAATCTCTTCTGGGAAGATTCTTTCAAGTCCGTCTTCGACCTGGATGATAGGCTGGATCTTCTTCGGGTCAATATCAGGAGTCACATCCACTTTGCTCACGACACCTATATACTCCTTCTGTGCAAACTTCACCCTGACCCTGTCTCCAACCTCCACCTTGCTTCTATCCTCCACCTTGCTTCTATCCTCCACCTCGCTTCTGACCTCCACCTCGCTTCTATCTTCGACCTCTGCTTTCGCCTCTATACTATAGCAAGGCTCCCACTCAAGCTTGAGCGGCAGAATCACTGATATGTATTTTCTCTCTCCCATAGACTGTGCGAAGATACGAAATTCTCCCGAAAACCCGGACAAAGCCCTCGAAAACCAGTGAAAAGCCCTTTAATTACCTTTAAATACCTTCAAATCCCTTCAAATCCCTTCAAATCCCTTCAAATCCACCCAAAATCCACCAAAAAACATCCAAAATCCACCCAGAGACCGCCCAAATCCGCCCAAAAATTCGGAAAAACACAGAAAAATGCATTTTTTGTAAAAATTTTCTCAAAAAAGTTTGGAGGTAAAGAAAAAATGTCTACCTTTGCAATCCCAAACGAAAACAACACGTTTGAAAAACAAAAATCTGGTGCCATAGCTCAGTTGGTAGAGCAAAGGACTGAACATCCTTGTGTCCCTGGTTCGATTCCCGGTGGCACCACAACAAAACCGCAATAGAAGTGCTTCTGTTGCGGTTTTTTGTTGTTTTTGCCTCAATTTTGTATCACTATATGTATAACTGTTTTGATACGTCCTGCAATTAAAA
>JAFYXE010000045.1 GCA_017546275.1 Bacteroidales bacterium
ACAGATCAAGCAGCTTTGCGGTATGCGTGGTTTGATGGCTAAGCCTCAGAAGTCCGGTGGACAGGGTGCAGAGATTATCGAGAACCCGATTATCTCTAACCTTAAGGAGGGTATGTCAGTGCTCGAGTACTTCATCTCTACTCACGGTGCTCGTAAGGGTCTTGCCGATACAGCGCTTAAGACTGCCGATGCAGGTTACCTTACACGTCGTCTCGTTGACGTTTCACACGACGTCATCATCAACGAGGAGGATTGTGGTACACTCCGTGGTCTTGTTGCAACAGCAATCAAGAGTAAGGACGAGATTGTCGAGTCTCTCGGAGAGCGTATCCTCGGACGTACTTCGGTACACGATATCTTCAACCCGCTTACAGGTGAGCTTATCATCCCTGCAGGTGAGGAGATCACAGAGGACATCGCTAACCTCATCGAGTCACTTCCGATCGAGCACGTTGAGATCCGTTCGGTTCTCACTTGTGAGTCTCGCAAGGGAGTCTGCGCCAAGTGTTACGGACGTAACCTCGCATCAGGCCGTATGGTCGAGAAGGGAGAGGTTGTCGGCGTAATCGCAGCACAGTCAATCGGTGAGCCTGGTACACAGCTTACACTCCGTACATTCCACGTCGGAGGTACAGCATCAAGTACTGCAGCTGAGAACGCGATCACATCTAAGTACAACGGTAAGCTCGAGTACGAAGAGCTTAGAACCATCGAGAGAATTACCGATGACGGTGTACAGGATGTTGTTGTCAGCCGTACTACTGAGCTCCGCATCGTAGACGAGAACACAGGTATCACATATTCACAGTATGATGTTCCTTACGGTTCTATCCTCTACAAGAAGGATGGCGAAATCGTGAAGAAGGGCGACCTTATCTGTGAGTGGGATGCATATAACGCGATCACAATCATCGAGACAGCCGGTAAGATTCGTTTCGACAGTATGATCGACGGTGTTACATTCCGCGAGGAGATGGCCGACGAGTACTCACTCAACCGTGACAAGGTTATCATCGAGTCTCGTGACAAGTCTAAGAACCCTACTATCATCATCGTTGATGAGGCTGGTATGGAGCTCAAGCATTACAACCTCCCTGTAGGTGCTCACGTAATGGTTGAGGACGGTCAGGACGCTAAGGTCGGTGACATCATCATCAAGATCCCACGTGCTATCGGTAAGTCATCCGATATCACCGGAGGTCTCCCACGAGTTACTGAGCTCTTCGAGGCACGTAACCCATCTAACCCAGCAGTTGTATCTGAGATCAACGGTGAGGTTGTTATGGGTAAGATCAAGAGAGGTAACCGTGAGATCATCATCAAGAACAGATCTGGTCTCGAGAAGCACTACCTCGTGCCTCTTACCAAGCAGATCCTTGTTCAGGAGAATGACTACGTGAAGGCTGGTACAAGACTCTCTGACGGAGCAGTATCTCCTACAGATATCCTCTCGATCCTCGGTCCTATCAAGGTTCAGGAGTACATCGTGAACGAGATCCAGGAGGTATACCGTCTCCAGGGTGTGAAGATCAACGACAAGCACTTCGAGATCATCGTTCGTCAGATGATGAGAAAGGTACAGATCAACGACCCAGGTGATACAGAGTTCCTTCCAGAGGAGCTTGTTGACAAGTGGATGTTTATGGACACCAACGATGCTATCTATGGCAAGTTCTATGTGATGGACGCTGGTGATTCACAGAACTTCGAGGAAGGCGACATCATCTCCGCACGTGAGATGAGAGGCGAGAACTCTTCACTTGAGCGCCAGGGCCTTAAGATGATGGTACTTCGTGAGGCTAAGCCTGCTACTGCAAGCCAGGTACTCCAGGGTATCACAAGAGCAGCCCTCAAGACCAACAGCTTCATCTCTGCAGCTTCATTCCAGGAGACTACCAAGGTCCTCAGTGAGGCAGCTATCAGAGGCCGTGTCGATACTCTCGAGGGTCTTAAGGAGAACGTTATCTGCGGACACCCAATCCCTGCAGGTACAGGCCAGAAGGAGTTCCAGGAGATTCTCGTTGCAGCATCTGTTGAGAACCAGAAGAACCTTGCTGATCTCTAAGAGAAACTTTAAATATGACAATGTCGGGGCCGGTATTTTACCGGTCCCGATTTTTTTTGTATTTACTTGTTTTTTATTTGCTTAATCCATAAATTTGGATGTTTAAGCAAACCCATCTAATAACCTTCTTATGAGGATGAAAAACATTCTTAAGGCCTTTTTGGCAACTGTCATTGCGATTCTGTCCCTTTCTTGTGAAAAACAGGAGCAGCAGGTTGATGTGAACATCGACAGCATTACCATTTCTCTTGATGTGGACGAGGTTACACTTGCCTCTGCAAGCCTCAGAGTAAGGCATAACGGTGGCAGTGAGGCTACCTGGACATATGTTGTCACATCAGACCTAGAGTCGGATGCAGACGCTCTTATCGACGCCAAGGTTGCCAAGGAAAAGGAACTCACAGGAGAGATCCTCGCATACAAGGGACAGAACAGAAGTCTGGTTGTGACTGACCTTCTTCCTAAGGAGTATTACAGGTTCATCTGCAAGGCAGTGGATTCTGAGACAGGTGCAATGTATGGTGATGCCGCAGAACTCGTATTCAGGACAAGAAGAGATCCTGCTGTGTTCGAGCTCAACGAGAACTGGGGAGCGACAAGAGGAGAGCGTACCCAGGACAACAAGACAGGTATGGAGTATGACAACTTCTACTGCACAAGCAGCGATGAGAATACATATGTCATCCTTCCGTTGAAGACAAGTGATTTCTCATATTACTATGCAAATGAAATAAGACCATTGTTCGAGGATTACATTGCTGATTTCGGCTATCCTGTAGGCGACAGCAAGTGGGCAGGAGTTCTGGAGTCTGGAAACACTACATACACAGAGCAGAGACTCCGTTCCGGAGAATGGATCCTCTTTATGGTAGGTGTAGACTCTGACGGAGAACTTTCAGGACTTTACCAGAAGATCGACTTCACTATCGATCCTGAGGTGGCGACAAAGGAGTATGAGAGATGGCTCGGCAAGTGGATGGTGTCAGACAAGAACGGTCTAGACCTCTTCGAAATAAACATCCTCCCAAGCGAGAACAATATGTGGTACTATGTTGCAGGATGGGAAGGCAACAACCTCTATTTCGACACATACGACTCTACTCTGATGATCGAGACATACTTCGACAAGAGCACAGGCAAAATGAATTTCGTGTCACAGTATGTCAATACAATGCAGTCCGACTATGAGACCATTGACTTCTACTTCTCGGGTGCATTTGTGTACTATGACAGCAATATCGTTGTGGATGCGATGAATCATATGCTGGCGGAGAGCCTCTTCACTGATACAGTATCCTTTGCGACAGCAAGAATCGAGGGACTTGAGGTAAATATTTATGGTACCAACTTCCTTGTACGCAATATCTGCTACTTCTACTATCTGAACGGCTCAAATCCTGCAGCCATCAGTCTGGCGGTACCAGAGGTTCCTCTCAATATGAAACGTCTTGAATAACGGCTTTAAACCGCATAAAAAACACGCTCCGGTCTTTCGATCGGAGCGTGTTCTTTTTATGTCTTGCTGCTATTATGCGTATATCGAATGCACCTGCTGCTATTATGCGCCTAGCGCATAATAGTAGCATCACGGTCTGGTCCTACAGAGATGATCTTGATTGGAACTCCGAGATAGTTCTCCATAAATGCGATGTAGTCGCGGAACTCTGCTGGAAGCTCCTCCTCTGCACGGCAGTGAGTGAGGTCGGTGTGCCATCCCTTGAACTCTGTATATACTGGCTCGATGTTCGCGAATGTGTCGAATGGCCACTGGTCTGAAGGCTGACCGTCAACGATGTATGATGTGCAGACCTTGATTGTCTCGAATGTGTCGAGGCAGTCAGACTTCATCATAATGAGGTCGGTGACGCCGCTGATCATAACAGCATACTTCAATGCTACGAGGTCGAGCCATCCGCAACGGCGTGGACGTCCTGTAACTGCGCCGAACTCGTGTCCGATTCTGCGGATCTCCTCACCTGTCTCGTCGAAGAGCTCAGTAGGGAAAGGACCGCTGCCAACTCGTGTACAGTATGCCTTGAAGATACCAAATACGTGACCGATCTTCTGTGGGCTTACACCAAGACCTACGCAGGCTCCTGAGCAAGAAGTGGTAGACGATGTAACGAATGGGTATGAACCGTAGTCGATATCGAGCATTGAACCCTGAGCACCCTCAGCGAGGATCTCGTTTGTCTTGAGGAGTTCGTTGATGTAGTACTCGCAGTCTACGAACTCAAAGCTCTTGAGGTACTCGCACGCTGCCATAAACTCTGCGTCCTCAGCGTGTGGATCGCACTCGTAACCCATCTGGTTGAGAAGGGTGATGTGACGGTTCTGGAGCTTTGCATATCTGTCAGCGAAGTCAGGAGCGAGGATGTCACCTACGCGAAGTCCGTGACGGCTGATCTTGTCTGTGTAAGTAGGTCCGATACCTTTGAGGGTAGAACCGATCTTGCCCTTTCCCATAGCAGCCTCGTTAGCTGCGTCAAGGAGTCTGTGGGTAGGGAGGATGAGGTGAGCCTTCTTGGCGATCACGATACGCTCAGTTACAGGAATGCCTGTCTTTGCAGCGATATTGTCACATTCGCCCTTGAAAGTGATTGGGTCAAGCACAACACCGTTTCCTACGATGTTTTTAGCATCCTCTCTGAAGATTCCTGAAGGGACTGATCTGAGCACGAAGCTCTTACCGTCAAAATGGAGTGAGTGTCCTGCGTTCGGACCACCCTGGAATCTTGCAACTACAGGATATCTTTCTGCAAGTACGTCAACAATCTTTCCTTTACCTTCGTCGCCCCACTGGAGGCCGAGTACAACGTCAAGTTTCATTTGTATATAAGCTCTTAATAGTTATTCGAATTAGAATGGAAGGTCGTCACCTGGGAGATCCTCGATCACAGGCTTTGCAGGCTGCGGCTGCTGGTATGGCTGCTGCACGCCAGGCTGCTGATAAGGCTGCTGGTACGGCTGCTGATAGCTGTTCTGCTGCTGGTATCCACCCTGCTGAGCAGGCGCCTGGTAATTGCCCTGTGAAGGCTGGCCATCTGACTTTCTTCCAAGAAGCTGAAGCGTGTCGGCTACGATCTCAGTAGTGTAGCGCTTTGCTCCTGTCTGGTCATCCCAAGATCTGGTGCGAAGGCGACCTTCGATGTAGAGCTGTGTTCCCTTCTTCACGTATTTCTCCACAACGTCTGCAGTGTTTCTCCACACTACAACGCTGTGCCACTCTGTATGCTCCTGAAGGTTACCGTTTCTGTCACGGTATCTTTCAGTGGTTGCAAGTCTGAGAGTCGCAACCTTTGTTCCGTTATTGACATCTCCTGTGTAGCGGATCTCAGGATCCTGGCCTACATTTCCTACGAGAATGACCTTGTTTATCATAATTATCTATAGTTTTCTTAGTGACTTTTCAAAAACTCTGCAAGTTAGTGATAATTTCTTACAAACACGCAGACATCTTGCCTAAATCAGGAGTTTCTCCTGTAAAAATTTCGTATCCGGTTACGGCCTGCATCAGCAGCCAGGTCTTGCCTCCGATGTATCTGCTTTCAGGGTTGGCGTCTTTCAGCCTTTGTATCAGTATGCTGTCGAATGAAGGGTTCCTGTAGTTCGCTTCGATGATGGTTTTCGGACCGCATTCCGCCAGCAGTTCATCTGTGATTTCATCCAGCCCGTCAATCCTGACAGGAAGGTTGTATATGATGACATCCGCCTTCCTGAACTCTTCTGCAAACTGACTCAGCGGCCTTATCTCATCACTGTACTTGGTCCTGTTCATCAGCACCACCTCGTGTCCTAACGCCTTCGCCGCTTCGGCAGAAGCTTTGCCGGCTCCGCCTAATCCGACGACCAGTATTCTTTGCGCCTCGTCAGATGACTCGTCTAGACAAATCAGTAAACCGAGGTAATCGGAATTGTATGCTTTTATGCCTTCCGGGGTCTTGACGAGGAGATTTGTGGCTCCGATGGCCTTGCACTCTTCGGAGAGAATGTCTGCCTTCCTGATGGCCAGCTCCTTGAAAGGTGCTGTCACATTGATGCCGTCGTAATCTGCCAGGAAACGTGAGTAGGCTTCTTCGAAATCGGCTGTCTGTATCAGTTCGTATGGGTATCTGCCGTCATACCCCGCCTTGAAAAGGGCAGGGGAGAGCGAGTGCTCGATAGGATGTCCTATGAGGCCGAATCTCATACGTTTCTCTGTCTGACTGCTTCGAACATAAGGATGGCCGCAGAAACCGATACGTTAAGCGAATCAAGCTTTCCGAGCATAGGGATCTTGATGTGGGCGTCCGCAGCCTTTCTCCAGGCTGTGGTGAGTCCTGTGGCCTCTGTGCCCATAACGATTGCAGTGGCACCCTTCATATCGGTATCGTAGTACCATTCAGAGTCCTGCAGCTGGGCGGTGTAGATCTTTATATTGTTGTCTTTGAGCCATTTGATGGTCTCCTCTGATGTAGCTGTGGCTACAGGTACAGTGAAGATGGCTCCGATGCTTGAGCGGATGAGGTTAGGGTTGTACATATCCGTCAGCGGGTCGCATACGATTACTGCGTCCACTCCGGATGCGTCTGCGCTGCGCAGAACGGCTCCGAGGTTGCCTGGCTTCTCCACCGACTCAAGTATTACCACGAGAGGGTTCTCCTTAAGTTTGAGCGATTCGAGATTCATCTCCTTGCAGTGAAGTTCAGCTATCACACCCTCTGTGCCTCCACGGTATGCAACCTTGTCATAGAGGTGCTGAGGGATCTCATAATAGTTGCAGTCGCAGTTCTCGACTACGGCGTCGAAGTCTGCGTTGGATATGATGTCCGGGCAATAGAATACGGCATAAGGCTCATAGCCTGCCTCCACACAATGGAGCAGTTCGCGTCTTCCCTCGACAACGAAAAGTCCCTTCTTTCTTCTCTCCTTTGATTTCTCCTGGAGTGCAAGCAGATCCTTGATCTTCGGATTCTGTGCAGATGTTATGATTTCAACTTTCATATCTGATATTATCCAACTTCAAAATTAACTCTTTTAATGCTTCTTGGCAAGAATAATCATTATCTTTACTGAAACAATTTCGCGAAATGAAAAGAAGGGATTTTCTCAAGACATCAGCCGCTTTGGCAGCTGCCGGAACTTTGTTGGACGGATGCTCGTTCGCAGACTCTTCTACGAGAGGATTCAACGTCAACCGATCAGGTAATGCGGGCAGTATGAAATTGAGTTTCGCTCCATATGAGCTTCAGCTTCGTCACGTGTTCACGGTGGCGTCATATTCCCGTAAGACAACGCCAGGTGTGCAGGTCAGGATAGATTGGGAAGGATATACTGGTTACGGAGAGGCTTCGATGCCGCCTTACCTGGGGCAGAGCGTAGAGACTGTAATGGCGTTCTTGAGCAAGGTCGACCTCACTCAGTTCAAGGACCCCTTCCAGCTGGAGACCATCCTTGCCTATGTGGACAGCTTGTCGCCAGGAGATGGCGCTGCAAAGGCTGCCATAGATATTGCACTTCACGACCTTGTGGGCAAGCTGATGGGGCTTCCTTGGTGGAGAATATGGGGCCTGGATGCGGCCAAGGCACCTTCGACTACATTTACCATTGGTATTGACACTCCGGAGGTGGTGCGTGAAAAGACCAGAGAGTGTGCAGAACGTTTCAACATTCTCAAAGTGAAGGTCGGTCTGGACAACGACAAGGAAATGATCAACACGATAAGGGAGGTTACGGATCTTCCTTTGGCTGTGGATGCAAACCAGGGATGGAAGGATAGAAAACAGGCTTTGGACGAGATATTCTGGCTTAAGGAAAACGGTGTCGTGATGGTAGAGCAGCCGATGGCGAAGGAGAGGATCGACGACAATGCCTGGATAACAGAGCACAGTCCTCTTCCGATCTTTGCGGATGAGGCGATCCAGAGGCTCGCAGATGTCCCTTCAGTGAAAGGAGCCTATCACGGCATCAACATCAAACTGATGAAGTGTACCGGTATGCGCGAGGCCTGGAAGATGCTGAATTATGCACGCGCGGAAGGTATGAAAGTGATGATCGGCTGTATGACCGAGACATCCTGTGCCGTATCCGCCGCGGCTCAGCTTGCGCCGGCAGTCGATTTTGCGGACTTGGACGGCAATCTGCTGATCAGCAATGATCTGTTCAGAGGTATGGAAGTCGTGGACGGTAAGATCACACTGTCAGACCGTCCGGGAATTGGCCTCGAACTTCTTTAATTATTCGTACCACTTTTTGTAAAGCAGGTAGTTCTGTGCGTTGGCGTGAGCCTTTGCGAGGACGGCTTCGGATGCGTCCTTTATCTTGCGCGCAGGGATGCCGGCATAGATGCCCGGCTCGAGTGTCTGGTTGGCTGGAACTACAGCTCCGGCAGCGATGATCGTGCCGTCAGGTACGATTGTATGGTCCATCACGATGGCGCCCATTCCGATGATGACATCGTTTCCGATGACGCATCCGTGAACGTTGGCTCCGTGTCCTATCGACACGTCATTGCCGATGATGCACTCAGACTTCTGATATGTCGCGTGGAGTACGGCATTGTCCTGGATGTTCACACGGTCGCCTATGCGTATTGCTCCTACGTCGCCACGCAGTACGGCTCCGTACCATACGCTGCAGTCGTCTCCCATTTCCACTGTGCCGATGATTGTCGCTGTCTCCGCAAGAAACGCGCGTTCTCCTATGATGGGTCTGTCACCCTTGAGTTCCTTGATGATTGCCATAAAATAATGTCTGATTTATAGTTTTACTCCGATGCCGGCCATTCCGAATGTGTTGGCGGCAGAAAGATTGACTTCCGCAATGCCATAGACTCTTCCCTTGCCGAATTTGACGCCGATTGGGGCGATGTATGGCAGAGGGAACGGTATGTAAAGGTTGTGGTCGGAAAGGAATACATCGTGACTGAAGCCGACTCCTAAAGCTGAATACAGGCTGACACCCTCTCTTACGAACCATTTGAACCTTACTGCTGCGCAGACTGCTCCATAGATGTCTGCATCTTGTGCGGTCAGAGTCGGTTCTGCATCCCAGTCGTATCCATAACTGTTTTCAAGCTCCGGATATTGGTACAGTTCGTATTTTGTCAGGTGAAGGTTAAGCAGGGTATTCAACTCCCATCTCTTTCCCCACGAGAAGGTATATCCTATGTTCAATCCGTGCTGAAAGTGCCTGTCAGCCTTCTGACCACTGAGGGATTCTACTCCCAGTCCATATTCAAACAGCATAAAGAATCCGGGATATCCGGTGGTGAATTCCAATGCGTGCCGGTGGTTATTCTCCTTGGCTGCAGGCGCCTCCTGTGCAGAAAGCGAAGCGGTCAGCAGAATCGCTGCTATCGTCAAAAGTTTTCTCATATCCTTACAATCTCGGATAAATATAGACAAAATTCCTTGCACTGCTGACATCTTCCACGTAAACATAAGGAAAGCGTGGAAGATACCCGCCTCGAAGGCTGGATCTGCCACGCTTTTACCGTAATATCGTGCTTGATATTTTACTGATTAATAAGTCGGACGTGTCCGACCGGTCCGGGTAGGACCGAAATACCCCACTGGGGTGGTGCACTTGTGCACCGGGGGTTAGATGATCTCTTGAGATCAAAGAATCAGGCTACTGATTCTTTGGTCTCATCTGAGGGAAGAAGAGTACATCCTGGATAGTAGGGGAGTTGGTCATAAACATAGTAAGACGGTCAATTCCCATACCGAGTCCTGATGTAGGAGGCATACCGTACTCGAGAGCACGTACGAAGTCCATATCGATGAACATAGCCTCGTCATCACCCTTGTCCTTAAGCTTCACCTGATCCTGGAAACGCTCGTACTGATCGATAGGGTCGTTCAGCTCGCTGTATGCGTTCGCAAGCTCCTTGCCGCATACGAAGAGCTCGAAGCGCTCTGTAAGCTCTGGGTTCTCGCGGTGACGCTTTGTAAGAGGTGACATCTCCACTGGGTAGTCAGTGATGAATGTAGGCTGAGTGAGGTGATGCTCGCAGTATTCGCCGAAGATAGCGTCGATGAGCTTACCCTTACCGAATGACTCGTCGATCTCTACGTGGAGCTGCTTGCAGGTAGCGCGGAGCTCATCCTCGTTCATACCGGCTACGTCAACACCAGCGTACTCCTTGATGGCCTCGAGGATAGGGAGACGGCGGAAAGGTGGCTTGAAGTCAACCTGCTTGTCGCCGATGGTAACCTCTGTCTTGCCGTGGAGCTTGAGAGCGATCTTCTCGAGGAGCTTCTCAACGAACTCCATCATCCAGATATAGTCCTTGTATGCAACATAGATCTCCATACAAGTGAACTCTGGGTTGTGAGTCTTGTCCATACCCTCGTTACGGAAGTCCTTTGCGAACTCGTATACTCCGTGGTATCCGCCGACGATGAGTCTCTTGAGGTAGAGTTCGTTAGCGATACGGAGGTAGAGAGGAATGTCGAGAGCGTTGTGGTGAGTGATGAATGGGCGAGCAGTAGCACCACCTGGGATGCTCTGGAGGATAGGAGTCTCCACCTCAAGGCAGCCTGCCTCGTTGAAATACTCACGCATAGTAGCCACGATCTGGCTTCTCTTGATGAATGTATCACGAACCTGTGGGTTCACGATGAGGTCCACATATCTCTGTCTGTACTTGAGCTCAGGATCAGAGAATGCATCGAATACCTCGCCGTCCTTCTCCTTCACGATAGGAAGTACGCGGAGTGACTTGCTGAGGAGTGTAAGCTCTTTTGCGTGTACAGAAAGCTGTCCTGTCTTTGTGATGAAAGCGAATCCCTTGATACCGATGATGTCTCCGATGTCGAGGAGCTTCTTCCATACAGTGTTGTACATAGTCTTGTCTTCACCAGGGCAGATCTCATCGCGGTTTACGTACACCTGGATACGTCCGGTCTCGTCCTGGAGTTCTCCGAATGACGCTGCACCCATAATACGTCTTGACATAATGCGGCCTGCGATTACCACTTCCTGGAAGTTGCCCTTCTCCTCGTCGAACTCTGCCTTGATCTGCGCTGCAGATGTGTTGATAGGGTAGAGTGGTGCCGGATAAGGCTCGATTCCGAGTTCTCTGAGCTTAGCGAGCGATTCTCTTCTGAAAAGCTCCTGCTCGTTGAGGTCCATAATGCTCATAGTTATATCTTTTTATTGTTTATTTTCAATCAGCCCACAAAATTAGAAAAAATTTCTCTATCTTTGTGTGATATGGCAGTAGAAAAGATATGGAAATTAAGAGAAGTTGCTGATAAGGAGAACGTAAAGCGACTTGCGTCTGAACTTGGGGTGGATCCTGTATTGGCTGAGCTCCTTGTCCAGAGGAGCGTCCATACTTTCGAAGATGCACGTTCGTTCTTCCGTCCAAGCCTTGACAACCTCCACGATCCGTTCCTGATGAAGGATATGGACAAGGCTGTGGAGCGTGTCCACAGGGCAGTCGCAGACTACGAAAAGATCCTTGTCTACGGTGACTATGATGTGGACGGTACTACTGCTGTTTCTCTCGTATACTCATTCCTCCGTCGCCTCACAAAGGCTGTAGACTTCTATATCCCTGAAAGATATGACGAAGGCTACGGTGTGTCGTACAAAGGACTTGACTGGGCAGCCGAGAACGGCTTCAGCCTCATCATCACCCTTGACTGCGGCATCAAGGCAAACGAGAAGGTGGAGTATGCAAGACAGAAGGGCATCGAGATGATCATCTGCGATCATCATCTCCCTGAAAACGAACTTCCTAAGGCGGTAGCAGTGCTTGACCCTAAGAGGGATGACTGCCACTATCCTTTCGATGACCTGTCCGGCTGCGGCGTCGGCTTCAAGCTTGTGCAGGCATATTCTCAGAAATACGGAATCCCGTTTGACACTCTGATCCCTCTGCTTGATCTTCTTGTGGTCAGCATCGCGTCAGACCTCGTGTCTGTAACAGGAGAGAACCGTATCCTTGCTCACTTCGGTCTCAAGCAGCTGAATGTCAGTCCTAGACAGGGACTCCTGGCGATGATCCAGCTCTCAGGACTCGAGCCTACACATCTTACCATCGATGACATTGTCTTCAAGATCGGTCCGCGTATCAATGCAGCCGGACGTATGGAGACAGGCCGCATCGCAGTGGAGCTTCTCACAGCTTCAGATGCCAAGACAGCCATCAGGATCGGTACAGAGATCAACGAGCACAACAACGAAAGAAAGAATATCGACAGACGCATCACCCAGGAGGCTCTTGAAATGGTAGAGTCCGGCAACTGCCTTTCTTGCGGCAATGCGACCATCGTATATAATCCGCAGTGGCATAAGGGTGTCGTAGGTATCGTGGCTTCACGTCTCGTTGAGGCTTTCTACAAGCCTACAATCGTATTCACACAGTCTCAGGGCGGTCTTGTGACCGGATCTGCACGAAGTGTACACGGCTTTGACCTGTACGATGCAATCGAGAGCTGCTCAGACCTCCTCGAAAACTTCGGAGGTCACCTCTACGCAGCCGGCCTCACCCTCAGGGAGGAGAACCTTCCTGCATTCTGTGAAAGGATCGAGAAATTCATCTCTAATGCAATCATCCCTGAAATGCAGACTCCGGTAGTGGACGTTGATGCGGTACTGAACTTCTCGCAGATCACTCCGAAGTTCCTCCGTATCCTTAAGCAGTTCCAGCCGTTCGGACCTGGCAACAGTGCGCCGGTCTTCCGTACAGACAATGTATATGACAACGGTATGGGAAGAAAGGTAGGAGCAGAAGGCGGTCACCTCAAGCTTGAACTCATTCAGGAGTCGCATCCATACCACCACATCTCCGCTATTGCGTTCAATATGGCGGACTTCTTCGACCACATCAAGGCAGGTAACCCAATCGATGTCTGCTACTCTATCGTAGAGAACTACTATCGTGGTACAGCAAACACTCAGCTCCGTGTCAAGGACCTCCGCGACCGTGATGAAATGATCTAAAGCTGAATAACCTCCTTTATCTCCATCGCGATCTCGTCGATTGACTTTCCGTCAGTATCGATGATGATGTGTGCTGTCCTTTCGTATGTCGCGGAACGGATTGTCATAAGATTTTCTATGCGTTCTCTAAGCTCGCCGGATTTTTCAGCCCGTAGCATCGGTCTGCCCTCAGCCTCTCCTTCAAGATGCTCCAGAAGCGTCTCCACTGAAGCCTTCAGATAAACGCACACAGTCTCTCCGCGCACAATATCCTCACACTCCCTCGTCATCACAGCACCTCCTCCCAACGCCAGCACCAACCCCTCACTGCTGACAATAGTCTGCAGTGTCTCCAACTCCATCTGGCGGAATGCCGGTTCTCCGTCCTGTGAGAAGATTTCCGTGATTGTGCGGCCTGCACACTCCTCAATGACCTTGTCAAGATCCATAAAAGGACAGCAGAGCAGCTCCGAGAGTTCCCTCCCGACACTGCTCTTGCCGCATCCCATAAATCCTGTCAATGATATGATCATCTTATTTAATTAGAATAAACTAAGCTGTGGATCCTCAGGTATGTCGAGATCAATCGGATCCTCTACATCAGAGTTGTCAATCTCTCCTGCCTGATTCTCCGCCTCACTCTCCTCAGGAACTATATCATCCTCAGGCCTGTGAATCGGCTCGATGAACTTCACCGCCTTCACATCCATCGCACTTACCTTCTTACCCTTGGCCTGAACACCCTTCTTTCCGATGTACTCCTCAGCATCAACGCACTCCGCCTCACGATGCTCGTGCTTTCCGCCGAATGTTATCTCGAACTGAGGATGCTTGTCATCGCTGAGTTCCACGAGATAAGATCCCTTTGCCTCAGAGATGAAACTTACTGAAGTGTTGTCGCTTACATCGAACGAGAATCTCTTCACATAGAACGAAGCGACAGCCTTGTCATAATAAAGCGCTGTATATGTCTTGTTTACATCAAGTTTCTCGATCTTGAGAAGTTCGCCCTGATATCTGTTGCTGAGATCGAACGAAGTAGTGTAATATGTACCGTCCTTGAAGATCGCCAGAATGTGGTCTCCTGTGTTGAACTGACCCAGATGCAATCCGCGTCCGTCCTCATTGAGCCTCTGGATGTCCTCGTCGAACCAGATATCCTTACCTCCGATGGTAGACACACCCTTCGACTTCAGAGTGATCTTCTGGATAGGGTTCTTCGACACAAGGTTACCACGTGAAGCACGTCCCTTGATGAGCAGCTGTGAGAAATCATACTCGTCGATAAGCTTCTTGAGCTTAGCACGCTGTCTGAAATAAATCTTCACAGTCTCAGCCTCACCGTTATGGTTGACTGTAAACCAAAGGATCTGCGATCCCGGTGTGCCCTGAGTGATATCGTATTCCTTGTCTCTTGTAACACTTGTAACAGCGAACCTCTTCGCGTAGCTTACCGAAGTCTTGCCCTCACGGTAAATCACGTTGTAGATGGTTCTCTGGTCGTTTCTGTCAAACAGACCTACGTAAAGGATATCCTTTCCGAAGAACGCCTTCTCTGTCACCTTGGTAACCTTGTACTTACCGTCCTTGTGGATCACGATGATCTCAGAAAGGTCTGAACAGTCGCAGATGAACTCAGCGTTATCCTCCTTCTTGAGAGCGATACCCACGAAGCCCTCTGCCTTGTTGGCGTAAAGCTTCGCATTGTTGCTTACTACCTTGGTTACAGCGATAGACTCGAAACCTGTAAGCTCTGTATGTCTTGGATATGCTTTGCCGTACTTCTTCTTGAGGTTCTTGAAGTAGTTGATTGTATACTCGGTAAGATGCTCGAGATGGTTCTTCACCTCCGCCATCTCATCCTCGATACCTCTCAACTTCTCATCAACAGCCTTGGTGTCGAACTTGGAGATCTTTCTTACAGGCTTCTCGACGAGCTTGTTGATGTCGTCCATAGTGATAGGCCTGTGCACCATCTTCTGGTACTTCATCATCTCATCGAACACATCCTGAAGCTGTGCCTCCCAAGTCTTTGCGTCACCCTCGAGGATCTTGTAGACCCTGTTCTCGAAGAAGATCTTCTCGAGTGAGCTGTAGTGCCAGTCGTTCTCGAGTTCGTCGAGTCTGATCTGGAGCTCCTGGCCGAGAAGCGACTTGGTGTGGTCGGTGCTGTACTTGAGCACGTCGTCCACGCTGAGGAACTGAGGCTTGTGGTCAACGATCACACAGGTGTTAGGAGAAATCGATACCTCACAGTCTGTGAAAGCATAGAGAGCGTCGATTGTCTTGTCCGGTGATACGTCGTTTGGAAGATGGATGAGGATGTTTGCCTCATCTGTAGTGAGATCGTCGATCTTCTTGATCTTGATCTTGCCCTTCTCCTTTGCCTTCAGTATCGAATCAATGATGATCTGAGTTGTCTTTCCGAATGGTATCTCCTTGATTGCCAAGGTGTTCTTGTCAATCTTCTCGATCTTTGCACGTACCTTTACAACTCCACCGCGCTGACCCTTCATATACTTTGTGCAGTCAGCGTAACCTCCGGTAGGGAAGTCCGGATAAAGCTCGAACTCCTTGCCCTGAAGGTATGCCACCGATGCGTCGATCAGTTCGTTGAAGTTGTGAGGAAGAATCTTTGATGCGAGACCTACTGCGATGCCCTCCGCTCCCTGTGCGAGAAGGAGAGGGAACTTGATAGGAAGCTCGACTGGCTCCTGATTACGTCCGTCGTACGAAGTCATCCAGTTGGTAGTCTTCGGGTTGAATACAACCTCCTTGGCGAACTTGGTCAGTCTTGCCTCTATGTATCGTGGTGCAGCGTTGGAGTCACCGGTGAGAATGTTACCCCAGTTTCCCTGACAGTCGATAAGATAGTTCTTCTGTCCGAGCTGAACGAGAGCTCCCACGATGGACTGGTCTCCGTGCGGATGGTACTGCATCGCCTGTCCGACAATGTTTGCCACCTTGGTGTAGCGGCCGTCGTCTATTCTCCACATTGCGTGAAGCACACGTCTCTGCACAGGCTTCATACCGTCAACGATGTGCGGCACGGCTCTGTACAGGATAACGTATGACGAGTAGTCAAGGAACCAGTCCTTGAACATACCCGACAGTTTGAATTTACGGCTGTTTTCGCCGAGCAGCTTGTCAAACTTGCCCGGCTCCATATCAACGATGATTTCCTCGTTGTCCTCGATATTCATAAATACCTCGCTTGTTTTTTAATAGGTTAACGGCTTTGCCGTCCATTAATACTCGTAGCCGAACTTTCTCAGCTCCTTCTTGCTTTCTCTCCAGTCGGCATCCACCTTCACATAGAGTCTGAGGAACACTTTCTTCTGGAAGAAGTCCTCCATATCTATTCTCGCCTGAGTTCCGACCTTCTTGAGAGACTGTCCGCCCTTTCCGATGATGATACCCTTCTGGGTGTCACGCATAACGTAGATGATGGCGCTGATGTCATATCTTTCTTCGCCTTCCTTGAACTCTTCCACCACAACCTCGCAGCTGTAAGGAATCTCTTCCTTGTAGTTGAGGAAGATCTTCTCTCTTACGATTTCGGAAGCGAAGAAACGAAGATTCTTGTCTGTAAAGACATCCTTGTCATACCACGCCGGTGCAGTAGGGAGGTTCGACACGATAGCATCGAAGATGTTGTCGAGGTTGAACTTTTCCTGAGCGGATGCCGGGAAGATGATTGCGTTAGGCAACTGCTCCTTCCACCACTGCATAAGCTCAAGAACCTGGCTCTGCTCGCTGATGTCTATCTTGTTGATTACCAATACTACAGGACACTGGATCTTCTGGAGCTTCGCAATGTACTCCTCGTTCTTGTCGCCCTTCTCCACAGTGTCTGTAACATAGAGGATGATGTCCGCGTCGCCGATGGCTGTCTCCACGAAGTTCATCATACTCTGCTGCAGTCTGTAGTTAGGCTTGAGGATACCAGGGGTGTCCGAATACACGATCTGGTAGTCGTCACCATTGACGATACCCATAATCCTGTGTCTTGTTGTCTGTGCCTTTGCGGTGACAATCGAAAGCTTCTCGCCTACGAGAGCATTCATAAGCGTAGATTTGCCAACATTCGGGTTACCGATGATGTTGACAAATCCAGCGCGATGTCTTTTGTTCTGTTCTGTTGTCATTCTAGCGTCAGCTAAGAATCTGTCCTTATTATATATTAAAGGTATGCACCCATCTTGAGAAGGTTGGTCTCGCCCTCAGAGAGATATCTCCACTCGCCTCTCTTGAGACCCTTCTTTGTAAGACCGGCGAAGTAAACGCGGTCGAGGGCCTTCACCTCATATCCGAGAGACTCGAAGATTCTTCTTACGATACGGTTCTTTCCTGAGTGGATCTCGATACCGATCTTTCTGTGGTCGTCCTCCTCGATGTACTCGAGTGCGTCAGCTGCGATCATACCGTCGCTGAGCTCGATTCCGCTTACGATCTTGTCATAGTCCTCACCTCTGAGCTTAGAGTCGAGTGACACCTGATAGATCTTCTTCTTGTCGTATGAAGGGTGAGTAAGCTTCTCTGCGATCTCGCCGTCGTTAGTGAACATAAGCACACCGGTAGTGTTCTTGTCAAGTCTTCCTACAGGGAATACTCTTGAAGGGCAACCCTTGAGGAGATCCATAACTGTCTTGTCAGCGTGTGGATCGCTTGCAGTAGTCACATAACCCTTAGGCTTGTTCATAACGATGTATACCTTGCTCTCTCCCTTGAGGCGCTCACCGTTGAATCTGATGTCGTCAGTGTTGATGTTCACCTTTGTACCGAGCTCGGTAACAACCTCGCCGTTTACAGTAACTACACCTGCAAGGATGAAGTTGTCAGCCTCTCTACGTGAGCATACGCCTGAGTTGGCGATGAACTTGTTGAGTCTTACCTCCTCCTTTACCGGAGCCATTACAGTATCGTTGTCAGAATACCTGTCAGCGTCGAGCTGAGGTCTTCTGCTGATCATCTTGTTGATTCCGCTCTCATCCTCGTTGCGGAAGTAGTTGAAATCCTTCTTGTAGAAGCTCTTCTTTGCAGTGTTGAACGGTCTTCTTGAACGGTCTCCGCCCTCTCCGAATGATCTTCTTGGACGGTCTGAACCCTCACCGAACGAACGTCTTGGACGATCGCTGCCGAAACTTCTTCTCTCGTTGTTATCACCAAATGATCTTCTTGGACGGTCAGAGCCCTCGCCGAATGAGCGTCTTGGACGATCTGAACCCTCGCCGAACGAACGTCTTGGACGGTCGTTGCTGCCGAAGCTGCTTCTTCTCTCGCTGTTGTCTCCGAATGATCTTCTTGGACGGTCAGAACCCTCGCCGAATGAACGTCTTGGACGATCTGAACCCTCACCGAACGAACGTCTTGGACGGTCGCTGCCGAAGCTGCTTCTTCTCTCAGAGTTATCTCCGAATGATCTTCTTGGGCGATCTCCGCCCTCACCGAACGACCTTCTTGGACGGTCGTTTCCATTTCTTGAGCCGTACTCTCTACGGCCATCTCTGCGGCCATTGCCGCCTCTTCTGTTGTCTTCCATTTTTTGTTTTGCCTTTATGGCTTTGTTAATATTGTTAATATTCCTGGCTCACGCCAGCTTATCTGTTCCGGCCCACGCCGGTTTTTATCTCATTCTGAAAATATATGTGATGGTACCCTCCTGCAGTGCCGGAGCATTCGCATCCATATTGAAGTGCGCTCCCAAGGCTGCCTTGTATGCCGCCTGCCAGAGCGTCTTGTCTGTCGCTGTGGTTCCTTCGACTCCTGTCTGAGCCTTCTCCACTTCACCGTACTGGTTCACCCAGATCTTCACCACAACCTTTCCGTCAGCCTGTACATTGTATCCAGGTCTTGGAAGCGTACCGTTCACGCTGCGTCCCGCAAGTTTTGCGTTAGGCTCGCCGGCTGTCTCTCCGGTCTTGGTGTTGCCTGAAGCGTGACCAGCCTTGAGTTCGTCGCTCGGTTCGCGTGCGGTCTGAGGAGCGAGAGTGTCTTTTGTAGTGTTGTTGTTCGCAGCTGTGAACAACGCCTTCTTGTTGATCTCCTTATCCCTTGGTGGCTCCGGTGTCTCCACATCTCCGAAGTCGTCCACTGTAGACTCCTGAGCTTCGTTGCTCTTGGAGCCCTGGAGCTGAGCCTCCGACTTCTGCACCAGATTGATCTCCTTTGTGGGGTCCGGCTGCTCGACCTGCGGTCTTGTGCCGTTCCAGATCTGCTTAGGCTTCTCGATTTCAGGTTCCGAGAAGTCGATCAGTATCGGAGTCTTCTCTGGCGGCGGAGGATCCAGATATGTGAAACCAGTGATGATGCAGGTAGCGACAAGAGCAATGTGCAGGCCAAGCGTCAGAAGAATTCCTGACACCTTTGACCTTTTCTCCTGCTTTGCGCGTTCCTGTCTGTATCTTGCTGCCATTCTTTATCCTATTCCGGCGATGTCGCCATAATTACCTTGTAATGGTTTCTCTTGGCTATGTTCATAACCTGTACCACTTCCTTGATCGGAACTGTCTCGTCTGCATAGATCGAGAATGTAGGATCCTCTTCCTGCTGAAGAAGCTCGATGAGGTCGTCCTCGATCTCGCCGAATGCCACAGGGGTCTCGTTTCCGTTGATGTGGTATGTGAATGTGTCGTTTGCGTGCCAGTGCTTGATCGATACGCTTACGGTAGCCTTTGCCGACACCTGGCCTGTGCTCTTAGGCAGCAGGAGCTTCAGGGCGTTAGGGTTGATGAGCGTAGATGTCACCAGGAAGAAGATCAGCAAGAGGAACACGATGTCTGTCATCGACGACATCGAGAATCCTGAATCGACCTTTGTTGTTCTCTTAATTGCCATTTCCTACTGTCTTTATTCGCCTGCCGGCTCGTGAAGCATATCAATGAACTCGATTGTAGTGCTCTCCATCTTGAACACGAGGTTCGAGATCTGTGAAGTGAGGTAGTTGTATCCGAAGTATGCGATGATACCTACGAAGAGACCGCCCACTGTAGTGACCATAGCCTCATAGATACCTCCTGAAAGGAGAGTGATGTCGATGTTGTTGCCTGCAGTAGACATTCTGAAGAATGCCTCGATCATACCTGTAACTGTTCCGAGGAAACCGATCATAGGTGCACCTCCGGCGATGGTCGCAAGCATAGGGAGACCCTTCTCAAGTCTTGCGATCTCCACGTTGCCCATATTCTCCACTGCAGTCTGGATGTCCTGGAGAGGACGTCCGATTCTCTCGATACCCTTCTCTACGAGTCTTGCGACAGGTGAGTCATATCTCTGGCAGAGGTCTGTAGCAGACTTGATCTTGCCGTCGTGGATGAGGTCGTGGATATCCTTCATAAAGTTCTTGTCGATCTGGCTTGCCTTGTGGATCATCCACCACTTGCTTCCGAAGATGTAGATGGCCATCACTGAAAGAAGAAGGAGAACGATCATAAGGAGACCGCCTGCCGCAGCCATATCGATGAGGTTCAAAGTCTTCTCCTGAACTGGAGCTGCAAGTGTCTCTGCAAGTGCCGCAGTGTCAGCGGCTGCCTGTGTCTGTAAAAGATTGAAAAGCATAGTTATCTGTCGTCTTTTTGTTTATCAAAAGTAAGCGCGATTCCGCGTATGTGCGAAATCGCGCAAAGATAGCAAATAAAACAGTGATTGTAAAATTTATTTTACATCTTCTTCGTATACCGCTCCGGTGAAGAAAAGCGCCTTGCCTGGAACGGATGTTCCGGCCTTGGATCGCGAGCCGCTTGCGATGACTTCGCTTATCCACTGAGGCTCTTTCTTGCCGCTTCCCACCTCGATGAGAGAACCTACGATCGCGCGGACCATATTGCGCAGGAAACGGTTGGCCTTGATGCGGAAGACTATGTAGTCGCCCTCCTCATATGGTGCTCCCATAAGGTCGCAATGTGTCGGCTTGTATGTGCTCCAGAAGGCCTCGGTAATGGTGCAGATCGAGGTCGCGTTGTTTCCTCCGACCTTCTCGAAACAGCTGAAATCCTTCTCTCCGAGAAGCAGTTCGGCGGCTTCGTTCATCTTGTTGATATCAAGAGGGTAACGCATTCTGTATGAATATTTTTCGCAGAACGGATCCTTGCGGAAATGTATAAAGTAGTGGTATTCTCTCGACCTTGCGTCAAAGCGGGCGTGGAACTCGTCTCCGGCTGCGGCAACCTCTGCCACGCTGATCTCGCGCGGAAGGATGGCATTCAATTTGTAGCAAAGGTGCTCCGCATCTATGCTGACATTGTCAGGCGCATCGAAGTGTGCGATGTAATTGACCGCATTCACTTCACTGTCAGTGCGTCCTGCGCCGACCACCTGGACGGGTGAGCCGAGCAGAGTGCCGAGTGCATTCTCGAGATCTCCCTGCACAGTGCGGGCGTTGTTCTGGATCTGCCAGCCGCAGAAGGCGCTTCCGTCATATGAGAGCCTGATTTTATATCGCATATTGTAAAAAAATGAGTAAATTTGTAGGTTTAATTGCAAAAATAACAAAATCATATTTATGGAGAGCATAAACATCAAAGAATTGAATGACCGAATCCAGAGGGAGAGCTCTTTTGTGGACATTCTCACAATGGAGATGAACAAGGTGATCGTAGGACAGAAACACCTTGTAGAGAACCTTCTGATAGGACTTCTTGCCAATGGCCACATTCTTCTTGAAGGTGTTCCAGGTCTTGCAAAGACTTTGGCAATCAATACATTGTCTCAGGCTGTCGATTCAAAGTTCAGCCGTATCCAGTTCACTCCGGACCTTCTTCCAGCTGACGTGCTCGGAACTCTGATATATTCTCAGAAGACAGAGCAGTTCCAGATCAAGAAAGGTCCGGTGTTCGCTAATTTCGTGCTTGCGGATGAGATCAACCGTTCACCTGCAAAGGTGCAGTCGGCTCTCCTCGAGGCGATGCAGGAGCGTCAGGTGACAATCGGTGAGGAGACTTTCAAGCTTCCTGAGCCTTTCCTTGTAATGGCTACCCAGAACCCTATCGAGCAGGAGGGAACATATCCTCTTCCTGAGGCTCAGCTCGACCGTTTTATGCTGAAGGTTGTCGTTACCTATCCTAAGAAGGAGGAGGAGCGTCAGATCATCCGTATGAACAACACCGGCGAGTTCCCTAAGGCTCAGCCTGTCCTTAAGCCGGAGGATATCGTAAGGGCACGCGAGGTGGTGAAGGATGTGTATATGGACGAGAAGATCGAAAGATATATCGTGGACATCGTTTTCGCTACCAGAACACCTGAGGACTACAACCTCGGAAAGATCGCGAACTTCATTTCATACGGTGCATCTCCACGTGCAAGTATCTCACTTGCAATGGCTTCAAAGGCTTATGCCTTCATCAAGAGAAGAGGTTACGTGATTCCTGAGGATGTGCGCGCTGTATGCTATGAGGTGCTCCGTCACCGTATCGGACTTACATATGAGGCCGAGGCTGAGAACGTGACAACCGACCAGATCATTTCAGAAATCATCAATGCCGTAGAGGTTCCATAATAGGAGATTTGCGCAGCAAATCGACGACACCCGCAAGGGTTTATGAATTATGAGTGAGATGTCAGCAAATGACCTTTTGAAGAAGGTCAGGAAAATTGAGATAAAGACCAGGGCGCTCTCGCACCAGATCTTTGCCGGTGAGTACCATTCGGCCTTCAAGGGCCGTGGTATGGCATTCAGCGAAGTGCGTGAGTACCAGTATGGAGACGACGTGCGCAATATGGACTGGAATGTCACCGCGCGTCTCCGTTCTCCGTATGTCAAGGTCTTTGAGGAGGAGAGGGAATTGACCGTCGTTCTGCTCGTGGATGTCAGCCGTTCAAGGCTTTTCGGAACAACTGGCGGAAGCAGGAAGGATATGCTTGCGGAGATCGCTGCGGTGCTGTCTTTTTCTGCCATCATCAACAATGACAAGGTCGGAGCGCTGTTCTTCAGCGACAAGGTGGAGAAGTTCATCCCTCCGAAGAAGGGACGAAGCCACCTGCTTCACATCATCAGGGAGATAATCGAGTTCGAGCCGTCTTCGGATGGCACAGACATATCGGAGGCGTTGAGGTATCTGACCAACGCCATCAAGAAGAAATGTACCGCATTCCTTCTTTCGGATATGCTGGACGTGGATGCCCAGGGCAACCCGAGATATGAGGAGGCTCTCAAGGTGGCGGTGAACAGACACGATCTTTCGGTCATCGAGGTGTATGACCCTCGCGAGAGGAATCTTCCGGATGTGGGTCTTGTAAATGTGAAGGACTCCGAGACCGGTGAGTCTGCCTGGATCGATACATCAAGCAGAAAGATGAGAAGAGCATACGAGGACTGGTTCCGCAACGTGGAGCAGACTTCGTCACGACTTTTCCTCAAATTTAATGTGGACAAGGTGTCAATCGCCCTCGGAGACGATTATGTGAGGGGCTTGATGACCTTGTTTAAAAACAGATAGTATTTATGCGTAAAGCATTGTTGTACATAGCGTTCCTTTTTTCAGCAGCGACAGCTTGGGCTCAGCTGCCGGACTCGGTGGCTGTAGAGGTTGCCGACACTGCGGCTGTACCTCAGGGCAAGATAGTGCCGATGAAGGGAGCGTTTCTTTTGCAGAGCGAGCAGAGGGATTCAGTCCTTATCGGAGACCAGCTTCTTTATGGAGTCGAGATGAGGCTTGTGGAGGAAGGAACGCAGTTCGCCTTGCCTGAATGGCAGAATGACCCTAAGGGTGGAGTTATAGCGGTCTCTCCTTGGATACTGGACACCTTGAAGGTCACCAGGCAGAGGAACGGACTTCCGAGACTTCTCGACATCAGGGCAGGTCTTGTCATCACATCTTTCGATGAGGGACAATACGAACTGCCTCGCATCCTTATGCAGCGCTATTCGAAGGACGGAGCAGTGGATACGCTCGTCTTCGATCCTATGCGTCTTGAAGTAAAGACTATGCCTGTGGACACTGCTACATTCGAGCCGCATCCGATGAAGGATCAGATCAGGTATCCCGTTACTGTACAGGAGGTTGCGCCTTGGGTTTTTGCAGTGCAGCTTCTTGCGGCCCTGATCATTCTTGCAGTCTGTCTGTACATCATATATAGGAAGAGGGACGAACTGCCGTTTGTGCGCAAGGAGCCTGCGCATATCGTGGCGCTCCGCAAGCTGGATGGACTCAGAGGCAAGAATATGTGGGCGCCTGAAAAGCAGAAGGCTTTCTACTCGGGAGTTACTGATGCGTTGAGGGAGTATATCGCTGACCGCTATGGCGTGGGCGCGATGGAGATGACTACAGCCGAACTCTTCAGGGATATGAAGAACACTGATGCGCCGGAGGAACTTCTCAAGGAGATGAAGGTTCTCTTCGAGACTGCAGATTTCGTGAAGTTCGCGAAGTACGTGGCTTCGGATGAGGATAACGCTGCGGCACTGCCTTTGGCGGTACGCTTTGTGACAGAGACATATCAGGCTCAGATCGTGAGCGACGATATGGAGGTGGAAGAACAGAAAACAGAGGAGGTTTAAATGTTTTTTGAATATCCGATATTATTGTGGCTGCTTGTGATACCGGCACTGCTGGTATTGCACTACATATATGTGGAGAAGGCAGGAAAGCGCCCTCATATGAGGGTGTCTTCTGTCGTTCCTTGGAAGGCCGGTGGACGTTCTGTTATGTCTGTGCTCAGGCATATTCCGTTCATCCTCAGGACTTTCGCTCTTGTGATGATTGTCATTGCAATAGCAAGACCGAGGTCGTCAGAGGAACTTTCCAAGATTGATACCGAGGGTATCGACATTATGCTTGCTATGGACGTGTCCACAAGTATGCTTGCGCGAGACCTCACTCCTGACCGTATCAGCGCATCCAAGGATATTGCGATCGAGTTTATTTCGCAGAGGCCTTCCGACAGGATGGGTATCGCGGTGTTTGCGGGAGAAAGCTACACCCAGTGTCCGTTGACTACCGACAGGGCTACTCTCATCAACCTTATGAAGGAGGTGCAGACCGACCTCATCGAGGACGGAACTGCCATCGGAAACGGACTTGCCACAGCGGTTGCGAGACTTAAGGATTCCGATGCGAAGAGCCGAGTGGTGATCCTTCTCACTGACGGTGTGAACAACAGCGGAGAGGTGTCTCCGCAGATGGCGGCAGAGATTGCAAAGACCTATGGTGTAAGAGTCTACACTATCGGAGTCGGTAAGGAAGGAATGGCTCCTTATCCTGTGATGACCCCTTGGGGAGTGCAGGTGCAGAATATGAAGGTGGAGATCGACGAGAAGCTCCTGAAGGAAATCGCGGAGTCCACCGGAGGACGTTATTTCAGAGCGACAGACAATACCAAGCTTGCTGAGATCTACAGCGAGATCAACAAGATGGAAAAAGCCCGTACAACTGTGGACAGTTTCCCTGTATATGAGGAACTTTTCGGTATGTACGCCTTGCTGGCGCTTATCGCCCTCTTAGCTCAACTTTTGTTTAACTGGTTTGTAATAAGGAGGTTACCGTGATATTTGCACAGCCTAAATATTTGCTTCTTCTGCTTCTGATTCCTGTGTTCTTTGTAGTGCAGGCTTTGGTTGTGAAGTTCAGACAGAAGAGGATAAGACGCTTCGGTGACGAGGAGCTTGTTGCCAAGCTGATGCCTTCGTATTCAAAGGCCAAGGTATGGCTCAGACTGTCACTTTTCTCTGTGGCATTTTTCTTCTTTGTCCTTGGCATTTCCCGCCCTCAGATGGGTGCGGTGCTCAAGGAACATAACGTGAAGGGCGCCGAGGTTATGATTGTCCTTGACGTATCCAACTCTATGCTCGCAGAGGACTATTCGCCGAACAGACTTGACAGGGCCAAGCTTGCGATTTCAAGAGTGGTGGACAAGTTGCGTGACGACCGTATCGGTCTCATCGTGTTTGCGGGAAGTTCATTCGTGCAGTTGCCTATCACAACTGACTACGTGTCTGCAAAGATGTTCCTCAATTCCATCTCCACAGAGTCGGTTCCGGTCCAGGGAACTGCGATCGGAGATGCCATTATGACTGCGATGCGCAGCTTCAGCGCTCAGAGCGACAAGAGCCGTGCGATAGTCGTGATCACAGACGGTGAGAACCACGAGGATGATCCTGTGGCTGCAGCCACCCAGGCGGCGGAGATGGGTATCCGTGTATTTACCATCGGAGTGGGATCTCCGGAAGGAAAGATGATACCTACTGGTGACGGTGATTATTTCAGGGACAGAGATGGAAACCCTGTGGTGACCAGATTGGATGAGGCTGTGCTTCAGGATGTTGCGGCAGCCGGAAAGGGTCTCTATGTAAGAGCCGGAAACAGCGAGTTCGGACTCAATCCTATCATTGAGGAGATAAGCAGAATGGACGATGAGGAGTACAATTCCATAGTGTTCGAAGAGTACGATGAACTTTATATGTACTTCTTTGCAATGGCGTTGCTTTTCCTTGTGATCGAGATGCTCATCGGTGAGCGCCGTTCAAAACGCCACCTTTTTAACAGATAGAAAGATGAACAATGTAAGATACATATTGGCCTCACTCACCCTTCTGCTCGCATCACTTTCCGTGATGTCTGCGCAGACGGACAGACGCGAGGTGCGTCAGGGCAACAGGCAGTTCCGCAAGGGGGAGTTCCAGGAGGCCCAGATCAGTTATATGAAGGCTCTGACCAAGGATTCATTGTCTTTTGCGGCAAACTATAATCTTGCCGGTGCGGATTTCGAACTGGGGGATTACGACAAGGCGGTCGAGGCTCTCAAGAGAGTTGAGCAGCAGGCGGTTGCATCGCCTGACGGCGCTGCGTACTATTACAATCTCGGACGTGTGGCTATAGCAAAGCAGGACTGGAAGACTGCAGTGGACGCTTTTGCAAAGTCGCTTCTGATGAAGCCTGGCGATCTGGATGCAAAGGAGAATTACATCTATGCCCGCAAGAAGCTGGAGGATCAGCAGAACCAGCAGAATCAGAACAACGATCAGAACCAGGACCAGAATCAGGACCAGAATCAGGATCAGAATCAGGACCAGAACGATGATCAGAATGATGACAAGAAGAATGATCAGAATGACGATCAGAACCAGAACGGTGACAATGATCAGGATCAGAACCAGAATCAGAATCAGAATGATCAGAACGACGACCAGCAGCAGAATCAGCAGGGACAGCAGCCGAAGATAACTCCGCAGGCTGCCCAGCAGATGCTTCAGGCGATCCAGGCGAAAGAAAAGGAAACACAGGATAAAGTAAAT
>JAFYXE010000046.1 GCA_017546275.1 Bacteroidales bacterium
CCTCTGCAGCAGCGATCTCTGCAAACACGTTGTTCCAGTATACCTCAGAGAATGAGATATTGAGGAAGCCCTTTACTGTGTTGTATGCAGCAACCTCTGCTACATTTGTCTTGAGCCACTCTCCGATTGCATTTCCTGTGTTCTCAGGAGTAGTCTTTGACACTTTCAAAAGAGGGAATACAACGAGTGTATAGTCACCCTCGAACTCTTTACGAGTAACCTGCACCTGAAGCTGAGCCGCAGGTACTTCAACGCCGTAAAGCGCCTGAATTGCTTCAGACGCTTTAGCTATGATGAATGTTTCTGGAGTCATTATCCTAAATAGCTTTTCAAAAGTTTGCTTCTTGAATTGTTCTTGAGCTTGCGGATCGCCTTCTCCTTGATCTGGCGCACACGCTCTCTTGTAAGTCCGAATCTCTCACCGATCTCCTCGAGGGTCATCTCCTGGCAACCGATTCCGAAGAAAGACTTGATGATTTCTCTTTCACGGGTAGCGAGAGTAGAAAGCGCTCTCTCGATCTCCTTGTTGAGAGACTCGTTCACGAGTCCGCGGTCTGCGCTTGGCGAGTCGTTGTTCACGAGCACGTCGAGGAGGCTGTTGTCCTCACCTTCAACGAAAGGTGCATCCACCGACACGTGGCGGCCTGAAACTCGGAGGGTATCAGCGATCTTGTCCTTAGGAACATCGATCATCTCTGAAAGCTCCTCGCTTGAAGGCATACGCTCATTCTCCTGCTCGAACTTAGAAAGAGCCTTGTTGATCTTGTTGAGTGATCCTACCTGGTTGAGAGGAAGTCTGACGATTCTCGACTGCTCTGCAAGAGCCTGGAGAATAGACTGACGGATCCACCATACAGCATATGAAATGAACTTGAATCCTCGTGTTTCATCGAACTTCTCAGCCGCCTTGATAAGTCCGAGGTTACCCTCGTTGATAAGGTCCGGAAGGCTGAGTCCCTGATTCTGGTACTGCTTTGCTACAGACACCACGAATCGAAGGTTCGCTCTTGTCAATTTCTCGAGAGCTGCCTGGTCACCCTTGCGGATTCGCTGCGCGAGCTCTACCTCTTCCTCCACTGTGATGAGTTCCTCCCTTCCGATCTCCTGGAGATACTTGTCAAGTGACGCACTCTCACGATTTGTAATAGATTTTGTAATCTTTAACTGTCTCATCTATAATCATTTAAAAACTTTCCTCAGTATACTACCGGCCTTGCCGGAAGTTACAGGATCAGACGCCGAAGCCGAAATACCCTGTTCTGCCTGCAGGTGTGACACCTTCCACAAACACAGTCCTCTTTGACTTCTTTACGACATCGATGACATCCTGCGGTGACTTGACCGGCTGGTCGTTCACGTAAAGGATGATGAATCCTTCAGCAGCACCGGACTCCTTAAGTTTTCCCGGGCCGACCTCCACAATCTCTACTCCGCCCTTAAGTCCCAGTTTATCAAGTTTTTCCTTCGGAGCCGCCTTGATCAGCGAGCCATAGAATGCCACTGCTCCGTCATCGGATACCGTACCGTTTTCCTGTGAAGTTCCCTTGAATGTCACCTCAAACTCCTTCTGTTTTCCGTCTCTCAATACTGTCACTACAGCCTTGTCGCCAGGAGAGAATCTGCTGACTGTCTCCTGTACGGATGCAGAGTTGGTGATCTTGATGGAATCTATGGCTATGAGGATGTCTCCAGCCTGCAATCCTGCAGCTTTAGCTGCGCCTCCTTCAGAAACCTCAACAATATATACGCCGTTTCTTACAGAAAGTTTCATCTCCTCTGCGATTTTATCGTCGATTTCACGCATTGTAATGCCAAGAACCGCCCTTTTTACGCTTCCGAAGTCGATAAGGTCGTAGACTATCTTCTTGACGATGTTGGATGGCACCGCAAAAGAGTAGCCTGTATATGAGCCTGTGCGTGAAATGATGGCAGTGTTGATGCCCACGAGATTTCCGTTCTTGTCGACCAATGCTCCGCCGCTGTTACCGGGGTTGACTGCCGCATCTGTCTGAATGAAAGACTCGATCTTGAACTCGCCTGAATAATTCGGCATCGAGCGTCCTTTGGCACTTACGATACCGGCTGTGATTGTCGAACGGAGGTCGTACGGAGAGCCGATTGCGATGACCCACTCACCGAGTCTAAGTCGGTCAGAATCACCGAATGGCACAGTCGGAAGACCGCTGGCATCGATCTTGAGGAGAGCCACGTCTGTAGCCGGATCGGTGCCCACGAGAACCGCGTCGTAAGTCTGGTTCGAATTGAGGGTCACCTGGATTTTTGTAGCTCCTTCGATGACGTGATTGTTGGTTACGATATAACCGTCTTCCCTGATGATTACACCTGATCCGCTTCCGACTTTTTCACGTGGCTGAGGAGTCGCGCCATAACCGAAGAAATAATCGAGCAAGGACTGAGGTGCAGCCTGTGAAGAGGATGTCGAAGTTACTTTCACATAGACTACAGCATCAACGGCAGTCTCTGCTGCAAATGTAAAGTCTGGCCAGTTGTCGTGTGACAGATTTACAGTCCTGAACTGCGTTCCGTCAGCTGTCTGTACTATCTCCACCTCTTCCGGCAACATTGATTTGACCACGACAAAAGCGGTCAGCCCTCCTACAAGAGCGGAGAGCAACGTAATGATAAGTCCTTTTTTCATATATCCGATAATGTTAAAATTTATCCGTTATGCTGACATAGTCAGCGCAAATCAAAAAACGGCAGAGAAAAATCAAAAAATATGCCATCGGCTCGGAAATATTTCTTATATTTGTTCACTTATTGTGCGAAAATTAAAAACACTATAAATTATGAAGCTTATCATTTCAAGTTCAGAGTTGCTTAAAGGAGTAATGGCCGTTGCAAAGGCTATTCCTGCAAAATCGGCACTCCCAATCCTCGAGAACTTCCTTTTCGACCTTAAAGGAAACGTATTGGAGATCACCGCATCTGATTCAGAGCTTACGCTCAGAACGCAGATCGAGGTTGAGAGCACAGCAGAGGAAGGAAGAATCGCCGTTCCTGCAAAGCATATGATCGACCTCCTCAAGGAGCTTCCTGACCAGCCGTTGACAATCAACACCACAAGCGACTGCTCATTCGTGTGCAGCTGGGCAAGCGGAGAGTCTACTCTTCCTTACTTCCCTGCAGAGGATTATCCTGAGATCACAGGTACTGACGAGACTGCAGTAACTCTCGAGTTCCCTGCACAGAGCCTCGTAGACGGTATCTCAAGCACCATATACGCTACAGCAGACGACGAGATCCGTCCGGCGATGAACGGTATCCTCTTCGATATCGACACAGCGTCTACAACTCTCGTAGCATCCGACTCACACAAGCTCATCTGCTACACTACTGCTGACGTAAAGGCATCAGAGAAGGCATCATTCATCCTTCACAAGAAGCCTGCTGCCATCCTCAAGGCAATCATCGGCAAGGATGCCGAGACTGTAGAGATCTCATTCGACTCAAAGAACGCTGTGTTCAAGTTCGGCCAGACCGTAGTGATCTGCCGTCTCGTAGTAGGAAAGTATCCTAAATACCGTGATGTCATCCCTCAGAACAACTCAAACGTTCTCCGTATCAACAGAGTACAGCTCCTCAACACTGTACGCCGTGTATCTGTCTGCTCGAACAAGGCTTCGAACCATATCAAGTTCGACCTCACAAGCGGAAGCCTTATGATCTCTGCACAGGACCTCGGCTTCTCTATCGCAGCACACGAGACAATGGCCTGCCAGTATGACGGTGAGGACCTCACTATCGGATTCAAGTCTCCGTTCATCATCGAAATCCTTTCGAATATGAACTGCGGTGAGCTCGTTATGAAGTTCCTTGACAGCAAGAGAGCAGCTCTTGTCGTACCGGCAGAGGATGAAGAGGAGAGCGAGAAGATCTGTGGTATCATTATGCCAATTATGATTTCGTAATATGGAACTCAACCTCGAAAGACCATTACTGTTTTTTGACATAGAAAGTACAGGGCTCAATATCGCGTCAGACTCGATCATTGAGCTCTGCTTTGTGAAGATACTCCCTGGCGGAGAGCAGAGAGTGAAGACCTGGAGAGTGAAGCCTTGGGATTACGATGCACAGTGTCAGAGGGCTATCAATCCTTCAGCACAGGCTGTGCACGGAATTTCAGCCGAGGACCTTCAGGACTGCCCTACATTCTATCAGATCACCGATGAGGTGGTGGAATGGCTTACAGGCAGCGACCTTGCAGGATTCAACTCTGCAAAGTTCGACCTTCCTATGCTAGCTGAGGAGATCGAAAGAGTACGCAGATTCACTGACAAGCAACCTCAGATCGATCTTCACTCTATGAAGATGGTGGATGTGCAGAACATCTTCCATATGATGGAGCCACGCACACTCAAGGCAGCGTATATGTTCTATTGCGGACTCGAACTCGAGAATGCTCACGCTGCAGAAGCGGATACACTTGCGACATATGAGGTTCTCAAGGGACAGCTTGACAGATACGCAGGCGACCCGCGCATCGAGAACGATGTGGACAAGCTCGCTAAGTTCTCTACAAAGCAGAGAACAGTGGACTATGCGGGAAGACTTATCCTGAACGATAAGGACGAGCCTGTAGTCAGCTTCGGAAAGCATAAAGGAAAGACAGCACGCGAGGTCTACTTCTCAGAGCCGTCATATTTCGCCTGGATAGACAACGGCGACTTCACTCTGGACACCAAACGTCAGTTCGCAAGGCTGAAGGCTCAGTACGAGGAGGAAAAGAAGGCCGCAAGACCGGCTCCCGCACAGGGCAAGACGACATATGCTCCGAGAACAAAGGGCTACACTCCATTTGAAGGACTCGGCGGCCTGTTCGCAAATCAGGAAGACTAGTACAATATGAATATTCTGGTAAGACCATACGGCAGCAATCAATGCTACGTTCGTCCGGATACGACTTGGGAGAGAGAGAACAGGGATTTCTACTCTCCCGAGTGCGTTAATGAGTACCACTGGACTCCAGTTGTGTTCGCGAGAGTGAGCAAGGCGGGCAAATTCGTAAGCCCCAAGTTCGTCTCACGCTATTACGACGGATTCAGTTTCGGCGCACTATTATATATAGGTGACGATGTACTGTTCGGTTCTTGTGCCGACCATACATCCATCCTTCCGTCTCCGCTGTACAACCCGGTTGTGATGGAAAATGAGGACAACACATTCACTGCATACAAGAACGGGGAGGAAATCTTCTCCGGCAAGCCTTGCAAGGAGCTGATAGAAGAAAGCATCTGCCTTGCATCACAGAGAACATCTCTCAGAATCGGAGACTTCGTGGCAGTGGAACTCTCCCCTCTTTCTCTGTTGTCATCAAAAGAAGAAGGACAGGCTGCCCTCAGCGGAAAATTCTGCGAAAACGACCTGTTCGATTTCAAGATCATTTATTAGAAAACAAGATGAAAGTGACTTCTGCTGATATCATCGTTATCGGTGGCGGAGCAGCGGGCCTTATGGCAGCCGCTGGAGCCGCAGAGACGCTCAATGGAAACGGACGCGTAATCGTTCTGGAAAAAATGCCCCGTCCTGGCCGTAAGATTATGATTACCGGCAAGGGCAGGTGTAACTTCACCAATGTAAAAGCGTGGAACGAATTCAGCGGGCACATTCATCCGAAGCCTAATTTCCTGAAGCCGTCATTCTACAATCTCAGCTCTGAGAAGATGATCGAATTCCTTGAAGCTCAGGGAATGGAATGCGTCGTGGAACGAGGCGAAAGAGCTTTCCCCGCCTCACATCTGGCGTCCGATGTAGTGGATGCGTTGGTGAGAGCAGCGGAAAATGCCGGAGCCGAAGTACTGTGCGGGAAGGAGGTACAGGAAGTTTTAAGAAACGAGGAAGGCGAATATATTGTTCGCAGTGCAGACGGCACAGAGTACAACTCAAAGAAACTTATCATCTGCACCGGAGGACTCTCCTATCCTAAGACCGGTTCAACAGGAGACGGCTATGGATGGGCAAAAGACTTCGGCCACTCCATCAGACCGTTGTTCCCATCCTTGACAGCAATCGTTCCTAAGGGATACAAAGACAATGCTTCCAAGGGTCATATCGACAGGAGCACTCCTCAGAGCGAAATAGGCAAGATGCTTTGCGGCAATCAGCTGAAAAACGTCGGACTTAGCGTATCCATTGACGGAAACGAGGTTCAGAACGAATTCGGAGATCTGGATTTTACAGACGGAGGCATCGAGGGTCCTATCGGATTCAAGGTGAGCCGCAAATGTGTGAATGCCATTGTAAACGGCTCGAAGGTGACTGCCGTGCTTGACCTCAAGCCAGCTGTAGAAATCGAAGATCTCATCGTGCGCATCAACACTCTCTGGAACGAGATTTCAAAGGACAAGCGCAACTCACAGAAATTATACAAGGACAGATTCCGCCTTCTTCTGCCGAAGGTTATGCCTATGTCTCTGATCCCGGCATTCACAAAGTATCATCCTAACGTTGACCACAAGACTCTTGCGAAATGCCTGAAAGGCTGGAAGTTCGAGATCGAGGGATATGTAGGATATGAAAGATGCGTAGTTACAGCAGGAGGTGTATCACTTGAAGAAGTGACACCTAAGACATTGGAATCCAAGCTCATACCAGGATTGTATCTTGCTGGAGAAGTTCTTGATCTTGATGCTGATACAGGAGGATATAACCTTCAGACAGCATTCTCGACAGGATATCTGGCTGGAATCAGCGCAGCGAAAAGCACTCTTAAATAACTCCCGAACCCAACATTTCTACAGAAGTGTCCTTTGCTCTGGTTGTAAGGGACTCTTCCACTTCTGCATACCAGACGGCGAACTGTCCGGCTGTTATGCCGCGCTGCGGTGTATCGAAAAGGATGTAAAGTCCGTTCTCACGCATAATGAGGGTAGCATCCTGAAGAGGCTGGCGATAGCGAATACGTACGCGATAGCGACGCATCTCTCCTACTGCCATACGAAGGTCTTCACGGATCCAGTGGATCTCAGACGGATCTACACGGAGACAGCTGCGTGACAATCCCTTGTGGGTATGTCCCTCACCTACATAGATAACGTTTCCTGGGATATCTGTATCGATTACGAAAATGGAATCCTTATGTCCACCGATATTGAGGCCCTTGCGCTGACCGATGGTGTAGAACTGAGCACCGTTGTGCTTGCCTACAATCTTTCCGAACGGATTTTCCTTGTATCTTGTCTTCTTGATGTGCTTTCTGCCGCTGCGATAAGTCTCTGTCTCAAACTTGATGTCGTATTTCACAGGCTGCGAGAGTCTGAAGAGATCCTCGTCAGAGACTGCTGCAATCTTATCCAGATCGAAAGAACAGCCGGCATCATATGATGGAGTAGCCTTGTCCTCCGAGACATAGTCTGTGATCATCTTTACATCAGAGACATCATCCTTCAGGATAGACTCCAATGTAGCCTTCACGAAATTATACTGTTCATTATCAGCATAATACGCATCATAGACCTCTACAACATCTCCCTCGCAAGGCTTGAGTTTCTGCTGAAGGAATGTCGGAAGATCTACCTTGCCCACGAAACAGATTCCCTGCGAGTCCTTCTTGTCGGCAGACGGAAGATCAGCCTCTGCTGCAAGTCTGCGCACTTCCGGCTTCTCTATATCTCCTACTGGAAACATTGCCTTTGAAAGCTGTGTCTGGGTGAGCTGACAGAGGAAGTAGCTCTGGTCCTTGTTAGGATCCGCTCCCGCAAGGATGCGGTGAACTGACTGTCCATCCTGTCCTTCAAAGCTTTCCTTTCTGCAGTAGTGTCCGGTAGCTACATAATCGGCACCGAGTTTTTCAGCACATTTAAGGAATGCGTCGAACTTGATTTCCCTGTTGCAGAGAACGTCAGGATTTGGAGTGCGGCCCTTCTCATATTCATCGAACATATAATCCACTACCCTCTTCCTGTATTCCTCGCTGAGATCCACGAAATAGAATGGAATACCTATCTTACGGGCTACAAGCTCGGCTACAAAACGGTCCTCCTCCCACTCGCAGTCGCCGTGGAGAGTGGTGGATGCATCGTGCCAGTTCTGCATAAACAAAGCAAAGACATCATAGCCCTGCTGCTTCAGGATCCAGGCCGCAACACTTGAATCTACACCACCGGAAAGTCCGATACACACCTTTATTTTGCTGTTATCCGCCATAAAACAGGTCTTTTTAAATAAAAAGCATTATATTTGTGAATTGTGCAAAGATAACTTAAATACGCAGTTATGACAAGCAAAGAAATAAAAATCTCCTACCAGGAGTATGAAACTCTGGATCAGCTTGAGCCGAAGGACAAGGAGCTTGCTCAGGCAGCCATCGAGGCTACAGCATTGGCATATGCACCATACTCAAAGTTCAATGTAGGTGCAGCCGTGATGTTCGAGGACGGAGTTATCGTCAAAGGAGCAAACCAGGAAAACGCCGCATATCCATCAGGTATATGTGCTGAAAGAACAGCACTCTTCTACGCAAGTGCCAGCAGACCGGACAAGGCTATGGCAGAAATCGCGATCGCAGCACAGCAGAACGGTGAATTGGTCGAAAGACCTGTGACTCCTTGCGGAGCCTGCAGACAGGTAATGGCGCAGTATCAGACCAAGAGCGGCATCCCTATGAAGGTACTGCTCATCGGAGCTCAGAAAATATGGAAATTTGAGAAAGTCGACGATCTTCTTCCACTGATTTTCGACAGCATATAAGAGAATTGAGGTAGTTAATTTTGCTGATTTGTAAAATTTGTCTACCTTTGCAGCCGGGTAAGTCTTACACGACCAGCTCCCTCCGAATTCCCCCAGGACTTGACCGTAGCAAGGGTAGGAGGTCGTAGCGGTGCGATGTAATCAGCTTACCCTTTTTTTGTATCCATATCTGAACAGACAGATCAAACTATGAAGAAAATCTTCTTTACGCTCATCCTTGCAGCAGCAGCATTGGCCTGCGGAGAGATCGACAAGTATCCGGGAGCGGATGATTATGCTCCGGATAACGGCAACAACGAAGAGCAGCCTGCTCCTACACCTGAAGAAACTACGCCAGGCGCTTTCACCACAGCAGATATCGGACATCAGGGTCTATCGTACATCTGGGATGAAAGCGTAATTCCGGAAATCACAATCAACGTATCTGTTGATGAATGGAACAAGCTTCTTGGTTATTATGACGCAAACTCCAACACAAAGGAGTACATCTATTGCGACATCACTTATAACAAGAATGGAGAGGTGACAGTTGTCGAGGACGCCGGAATCAGGCTTCGCGGTAATACTTCACGCCGCAGGCCTGAAGGCAACTGGGGCGAAATGCATACCGCCAACAACACTGATTGGCGCCACTGCCACTTCGGAGTGAACCTCCGCAAGTTCAAGAAAGACAGCGACCACGAAATCAACGGAATCAGAAAGTTCAACCTGAAGTGGTTCAAGGATGACGCCTGCTATGTAAGAGAGGTGTTCTGCTATGACCTCTTCCGCCGTGCCGGCATCTGGACTGCTGCATTCGATGTATACTGCCGTCTTTGGATCCACGTTGAAGGAGATTCGGAACCAGCATATTACGGTGTGTATGAGATGATTGAGCCATACGACAACAAATATGTAGAGAAGCGTGAGAAGTGGTTCGGAAGCGCAGACGGAAATCTTTGGAAATGTTCGTGGGCACAGAATCCTGCCGACCTCAGCGACGAGAACGCAGTGATGGGAGAAGACAACGACAGAGACGATTTTACATACGAGTTGAAAGAAACCGAGGGTAATTTCACTGATGCGAAGGCTCAGCTCCAGGACTTCATCAAGAAAATCAAGGGCAAGGGCGATGAAAGTTTCTATAAGTGGATCAAGGAAGTATGTGATGTGGAACTCCTGATGAAGACTTATGCCGTAAATGTAGCATTAGGTATGTGGGATGACCTTTGGAATAACGGAAACAACTATTATCTGTATTTCAACAGTCTTGACCTTTATGACTACAAGGTCTTCCTCATCCCTTACGACTACGACAACACTCTCGGAACAAGCAACGCATACGATCCAGCGAAGCAGGACCCTTACAACTGGGGTGACAGAGGTCTTCTCATCGAAAGGATGATGAAGTTCGAGGAGTTCAGAAACATCTACAGAGACGAACTCAAGCGTCTTGTTGATCCTGCAAACGGTCTTATGGACTACTCAAGTGCAACAAAAAGGATCCTTGACTGGCAGTCAAAGATCCGTAACTATATCTCAAATGACACCGGCGAGGATATGTACATCGAAGACAGACCGGCAAGCTGGGGTCACATTGGAGATTATCATCTGATGTCAAGCGACAACAACTACTTCATTGTCAAGGCTGAGACTATCAACAATATGAAATAGCTTATTCAGCGGTATAGAATTCTATGATACGGCCGATGGCTCTCTGGCATACAGGACAGAAGCTTTCGGCCCTATTTGTATGCATACGGCAATCCTTAGCAGGTCTGAACACACCCTTGGACTGATAGCCGCCACCTTCGAGAAGTTCAGCCTCACCGGCCTCAAGCATATCCTTCCATTTCGACCCGAAATCAGCCAATGTAGTGATGTTCTGCTCCCAAGGTTCAATCTCAGGATAGTAGTACTCCACATACTGGTCATCGTAGTAATATTCATCTCCGAGACCCGCGAAACTGTGACCGAATTCGTGTACTACCACCGGCTTGAATGCTGGATGATGAGCAGTTGTAAGAGTGTAGGAATTGTATATTCCACCGCCACCGTAAGTATCTGTATTAGCGAGGATTACGATATGTTCATATGGCACTCCGCAAAGTTTGTCGTGCATATTCTTCAGACGGAGCGTAGTGAGGTAACGGTCCATATAGAAGGTGTTGAAGTGCGACTTGAGCGCAGTGTCCTTCCACTCCCCTTCGCCTGGTACGCTTACGCCGCTGTCTGCTGATTCGAGAGCCACTGCAACGAAGTTGAAACGGTCCTTGTACTGGCCGAAAGGCTCGTGTGCAAGTATCGCTTCCATAGCCGCCTGTGCATCAGCATAAAAAGTATCCATATCCTCTGCAGTATAACCTTCGGCAACGATCGCAACGTCAATCTTCTCCTCAGGTGTTCCATTGAGCATCAGATATTTATGCTCGGGAGCCTTTGGCGCAAGGTAATGAATAAGCACATCCTTAGGATCGACTTTATGCGACAGCGATGCAACCACATTTCCCCAGAAATCATAGAGCATAACCTTCACGTCAGCAGCTGCTGTCGGCATCGGAAGAAGGAAGACATTCTCAAATGACTTACGTACTTTGGTGGCTTCCTCAGTAGCTTGCCACTCCTGGAAAAGGGTCGAGAACGACTGGCGGTAGAGAGTATCTCCGCTCTGGGCATCTGTCATACAGATCTGGCCGTTTCCACGCAGATGAACCTTGTTCAGATTCACTGTGCGGCCGGCCCAACCGTCGAAGCAATAAGCTTCATCCAATGAAATCTCAACAGACTTGTCTGTTCCGGAGAATATGTAATCCAATCTGAGCGTCTGGCTCTGGGCCCAAAGTCCCACAGACGCCACCATAGCTAAAACCGTCAGAATTCCGTGGCGCATAACTATCTATTATTCAATTATTTACACTAACTGCGTGCTCCCCTTTGGCGGCACGCAGTTTCTATAATGCATTAATACTCAACAAGTTGGACGCCACGCTATATTTTAGCGGCGCAGTTGATGCCGTCGAGGGCGGATGACACGATACCGCCGGCGTAGCCAGCACCTTCACCGCAAGGATAAAGGCCAGGGAGCTGCGGATGCTCGAGAGTCTCCGGGTCGCGCGGGATGCGGACTGGAGATGATGTACGCGACTCGACTCCGAGAAGGAGTGCGTCATTGGTATAGTAGCCGTGCATCTTCTTGTTTCCGATCTCAGGGAAGGCATACTTGAGGCGGAGCGAAACGTGCTCCGGAAGGAGCTCGTGGAGTGGAGCGTTCTCTACGCCTGGGTGGTATGAACTCTTTGGGAGGTTTGCAGAAGGGATTCTGCGGCAGAAGTCCATCATACGCTGTGCAGGTGCCTTGAGGGAACCTGTGTACTCGAACATCTTCTTCTCGATATCCTGCTGGAATCGGAGCAGAGCCAAAGGACCATACTGTGCATACTCTGGGAAATCCTCCGGTTCAATCTGAACCACGACGCCTGAGTTAGCCCACTTGGAGTTACGCTGAGAGTTTGACATACCGTTCAGAACGAGCTCGCCTTCTGCTGTCGCAGCCGGTACGAGGATACCTCCCGGACACATACAGAACGAGAACACACCTCTGTCAAGTACCTGAGTAACAAATGAATACTCAGCTGTCGGCATATATGGCTGATACTTGCCGTGATACTGGATCTTGTTGATGAGAGACTGCGGATGCTCCACACGTACTCCGAGAGCAAAGCCCTTTGCCTGGAGTTCCCAACCCTTGCGGTCGAACATCTCGTAGATGTCACGTGCTGAGTGTCCGGTTGCAAGGATGACCTTGCGGGCTGTATAGACTTCACCTGCAGTAACGTCGAAAGCACCGTCCGGACGTCTTTCGATGTCAGTCACTCGAGAGTCAAAATGATACTCACCACCGTGCTCGATGATGCACTTGCGGATGTTCTCGACTACAATAGGAAGCTTGTCGCTGCCGATGTGCGGATGAGCGTCGATAAGGATCGAAGGGTCTGCACCGAAACGGACGAGCTGGTGGAGGACCTCACGGATGTCACCTCTCTTTGAAGAACGGGTGTAGAGCTTGCCGTCCGAGAATGTACCTGCACCACCCTCTCCGAAGCAATAGTTTGAATCAGGATTCACGACTCCCTCGGTGGAAAGCTTCGCCATATCGAACTTACGTGCGTGCACGTCCTTTCCTCTTTCAAGGATGACAGGCTTGAAGCCGCGCATCAGGAGACGCAGACCTGCAAACATACCTGCAGGACCGGCACCGATGATGATCACAGGCTCGGCAGAAGCCACATTCTGATACTCCTCAAGTGTATATTCCTGCAGAACTTCGTCAGGCTTGGCCACCTCAATGCGGTAACGGTAAAGGATATCGTTGCGGGCATCGATTGAGCGGCGAACGATACGGTATTTGAGCTGCTGCTTCATCTTAGGCGATACGCCGAGGGCCTTGACGGCAGCAGTCTGGATCTCGTCGGCAGAGAGTTCCTTGCCAAGTTTGCAGGTTACTTCTATTTCTTTCATTTTCAGTTGTTTATTAGCTTAAAATTCAGCAAGACGACTTACTGGAGCGACATCAAGAGATGCACGCTCTCCGTTCATATAGTGGAACCAGCCGGCAATCGCGATCATAGCAGCGTTGTCGGTGGTGAACTTGAACTCAGGAAGGAATGTTGTCCATCCTCTCTTGCGGCCTTCCTCTACGATACGGGCACGGAGTCCGCTGTTTGCAGAAACTCCTCCACCGATGGTGATCTGCTTGATTCCGGTATGCTTGGCAGCCTTGATCAGCTTATCCATAAGGATGTCGATCAGGGCCTTCTGGAAGCTTGCGCAGATGTCTGCCTTGTTCTTCTCCATAAAGTCAGGATCCTCCGCCATATGGTCGCGTACGAAATAGAGGAGCGATGTCTTGATACCGCTGAAGCTGTAATCGAAGCCAGGGATCTGAGGCTTTGAGAACTTGTACTTGAGAGGGTCGCCTTCCTTGGCAAGTCTGTCGACGATAGGACCGCCCGGATAGCCGAGTCCCATCATCTTCGAGCACTTGTCAAATGCCTCACCCACAGCATCATCGATAGTCTGACCCAGAATCTCATACTCAAGCGGGCTGTCCACACGGACAATCTGCGAGTTTCCGCCGGAAACAAGCAGGCAGAGGTACGGGAACTCAGGCTGACGGTTGTCGCCGTCATACTGTTTGATGAAGTTTGCGAGAATGTGTCCCTGAAGGTGGTTGACCTCGACGAGAGGCTTGTCAAGCGACATCGCAAGACCCTTCGCGAAAGAGGTTCCGACAAGGAGGGATCCAAGGAGTCCCGGACCACGTGTAAAGGCGATTGCCGTAATGTCTTCAGGCTTGATGCCGGCGCGTGTAATTGCCTCACTTACAACAGGTACGATATTGACCTGATGTGCTCTTGAAGCAAGCTCCGGTATCACTCCGCCATATGCTTTATGTACATCCTGACTTGCAAGGACATTGGACAGCAGATAGCCGTCTTTGATAACTGCAGCCGATGTGTCGTCGCAGGATGATTCAATTCCAAGTATTATGTCTGCCATAGTATAGTGCTTTAATCGGACAGGGGCATATTATATGCTTTGCATATCCGGCGGCAAAAATACGGATTTTCTCCGATATTTTTACTATTTTTGCAAGTTGGACAATTAAAACATTCGGAGTTATCAAAAAGGCTCTCAAAATATTCTGGCTGGCCTTTGTCGCCGTGGCATCAGTAATCATTGCTGCTGCCCTTGCATTGCAGACTCCTGCAGTGCAGACGCTCATAGCACAAAAGGCTGCAGAATCACTTGAGGAAATGTTCGACGGAAAGATCATTTTCGAGAAGGTACACTTCAAGCCTTTCACTACTCTGGTCGTAAAGAACCTGGCCGTTGTCGACGACAATCCTGCTCAGGATCCGCTGGATCTTTCCAAGGAAAAGACCGACACTCTCTTCAAGGCCAGATACATCATCGCCAATTTCTCGTACAAGAGTCTCACAGGAGGCAACGGCATCCATCTCGACAAGGTCCGAGTGGAGGATGCGTATATGAACCTCGTTCTGCAGGACTGCGAACATATCGAACACAAGAACAAGAGCAACAACCTTTCGAGAATCTTCGGACTCGAGAACAGGAAGAAGAAGGAGAAGAAACCTACCGACAAGGAAATCTTCCACTTCAAGAAGGTCGCTATAGACAATATGACATTCCGACTCATCAACAATTCTTCGTACAAGACGAAATACAATGGCGGAATCAACTGGAACGACCTTGAAATCAGCGACATTGACCTCACAGCCAAAGAACTGCAATTCAAAGGAAGAGTAATGTCGGGCGAGGTCACTTCATTAGACTTCAGAGAGAAAAGCGGTTATGTCTGCCACAGCATCACCGGCAGTGCCCGAGTAGGCAACGGACGTGCAGTTATCGAAGACATCCGTCTTACAGACACCTGGTCGAACATCCACCTGCCGCTCTATATGATGAGTTTCAAGAGTCCCAAGGACTTTTCAGGCTATGTGGAGAACATAAGGATGGATGCTGAAATAGACAACAGCATCATTGATTTCCGCACAATCAGTTTCTTTGCGCCTCAGCTTGCAAGAAACAGACTCAGAATCGACGCGACATCCGGCAAGTTCTCAGGCACCGTCAACGACTTTTCTGTGATCGATATGGTTGTGGCATCGGAAGCCGGAGGATTCGCCGGTACCATCAACGGACGTATGGCCGGCATCCCTGAGATAGAGACGACCGTACTTGACGCAAGAGTAAAGAACTTCAGACTTACCAGCACAGGACTCAGCAGATTTGTAAGCGAATGGATGAAGGAAGGCAGCCTCGACCTCAGCAGATTCGCTCCGGACCAGACATTCATAATGGATGCAGAGACCGAAGGAACCCTCAATGACCTTGACATCGATGCTGACATCTATTCGGAAATCGGAGGTCTTAAGGCAAAGGTAAACCTCAAGGATATTCTTACTGAAGACAAGGGCATAGGCATATCCGGCACAATCAAGACCAATGAGCTTAATCTCGGAAAAGTCATCGGCAACGACCTTATCGGAAGGACAAGTATGTATGCCGACATCGACGCCAACCTGGGAGACAAGAACATCCCTGCCAGTGCGGCGATCGATTCGATCAGCATCGAGAAACTCCACCTCAACGGCTACGACTACAGCAACATCAGCGGAGAAGGAACCGTTTCGGCTGAGGCATTCAACGGCAGGCTCACCTGCAACGACCCTAACCTCCAGTTCATTTTCCAGGGTCGCTTCGGCATATCAAGAAGAACTCAGAACGCTTTGTATCAGTTCTATGCGATTGTAGGCCACGCTGACCTCAACGCCCTCAACCTCGACAAGAGAGGCAAGTCCGAAATGAGATTCAACACCAGGGCCGACTTCAGAAGAACGCCTAACGGTGACATCTACGGTGACATCAATGTCGACAACCTCATTCTCAGGAACGACAGTGACGAATACGACATAGGAGACATCCACCTTACTTCTTCGTCTAGAAACGGAACATACAGAATGAAGTTGAACTCCGGATTTGCGGAAGGTACTTTCAACGGAAGTGCTCCTGTGACCGAGTTCATCAAGGACCTTACCAACGTAACTATGAAGAGAGAGGTGCCTGCATTGTTCAAGGACCCGTCCTACGTATGGAACGGAAACAGATACAATGTGGACGTCTTCTTCAACAATGCCAACAAACTGTTGGACTTCATAAAGCCGGGAATGTTCCTTGACCACGACACCAGAATCAGTGCGAAGATCAATGACAGAGGAAGATTCAACGGAAACCTCACATCAAGACGAATCGCCCTCGGAAAGAAATACCTGAAGGACGTGTCTTTCAACATCAACAACAACGACGGTGTAAACGGCACGCTCAACTGCAGCGAAATGAAGTTTGCAACTATCTTCCTGTACAACAACGCCTTGAGACTCCTTGCAAAGGATGACCATCTCGGTCTCAGCTACACTTTCGACAATGAGACTGACCCTGAAAGCAAGGGTGAGATCATCGTAAGAGGCAACGTAACCAGGAAAGACGACGACATAAGGGCGGACATCAACATCCTGCCTTCAAGAATCATCTACGCATCTAACGAGTGGAAGATCCAGCCTTCACATCTGTCTGTCGATAAAAGAGGCATAGATGTGACTTCTATGGAATTCCTCAACGATGACCAACGTGTCAACATCCAGGGCAAGACTTCGAAGACTTCAAAGGACACCCTGAGCCTCAACCTGAACAGGTTCGACATATCACTGATCAACGCCCTCTTCCCTAACGACTTCGGAATCAGTGGAGATGCGACAGGATATGTGCAGATAACATCTCCGATCCAGTCAAAGGGTATCCTTATCGATATGATATGCGACTCTACTGAAATAGCAGGCAAACCTCTGGGCGAGCTTGCCATCGGCAGCAGATGGGACGAGGACTTCGAAAGGTTCGACATTTCAGTAAGAAACAGCCTCAACGGCGGCAGCAGCATCGATGCGGTCGGCAAGCTTACTCCTAAGACACGCTCGCTCGAGGCAAATGCCAGACTTGACCGCTTCTATGTAGGCTACGCCCAGCCTTTCCTGTCTTCGATATTCAGCGAGATGGACGGATACATTTCCGGAGACATCGCTGTTGACGGACCGGTGAGCGCTCTGAGCATCAGCAGCAACGGTACAAGGCTGGAAGAGGCTATGCTGAGAATCGGCTACACCAATGTCCCATACTATGCGGACGGAGACTTCCACATAGACGAAACCGGTGTGTATTTCGACAACATCAGCATCAGAGACAGGCTTAACGGCACAGGTATGCTGACCGGAAGCATCAACTGGGACAATTTCAGGGACATCAGCTTTGACACAAGGGTAAAGGTAAACGAGATAGAAGGCATCAACCTGAACGAGAAGCAGAACGAGAGTTTCTACGGTAACGTCTTCGGTACCGGAAACGTAAGCATTACAGGTCCTGTGACATCGATCCTGCTCAATGTTGACGCAGTGACGGCAAAGACCGGAGAGCTTCACATCCCGATCAGAGCAGCGGAGACTGCAGACAATTCAAACCTGCTTACTTTCACCGAGATCAAGAAGGAAGTCTTTATCGACCCATATGACATCCTCGTGAGCAGAATGGAGAAGGAGAGCACAGCAAAGAACGATTTCCTTGTGAACCTGCATATCAACGCCTCACCTGATGTTACTGCATATGTGGAGATAGACAAGGCTTCGGGCAACGTGCTTTCAGGCAGGGGTAACGGTACCATCGACATCAAGGCAAGTGATGATCTCTTCAACATCAACGGAGAGTACACCCTCACAGGCGGAAGCTACAAGTTCGTGGCTCTCGGACTGGTGAACAGGGACTTCGAGATTCAGGAAGGAAGTTCGGTGACATTCAACGGGGACATCCTTGAGAGTACGCTGGACATCGATGCTCTCTACAAGACCAAGGCATCGCTTTCTACCCTGATTGCTGATACCACTTCAGTAGCCAACAGACGTACTGTAGAATGCGGTATCCAGATCACCGACAAATTGAGCAATCCGAGACTTGCGTTCACCATCGATATTCCAGAGCTTGATCCTACCATCAAGTCAAGAGTCGAGAGTGCGTTGAGTACTGAGGACAAGAGACAGAAGCAGTTCCTTTCCATCCTGCTTTCGAACAGTTTCCTTCCGGACGACCAGTCAGGCATCTTCAACAACTCGACAATGCTGTATTCGAATGTATCCGAGGTGATGGCAAACCAGTTCAACAATATCCTTCAGAAACTGGATATACCTGTGGACCTTGGACTTAACTATCAGCCTAACGAGAAAGGAAATGATGTCTTTGACGTTGCTGTGTCCACCCAGATGTTCAACAACAGAGTGATCGTGAACGGCAGCGTGGGCAACAAGCAATATACATCAGGAAACGCCCAATCCGATGTGGTGGGTGACCTGGATATAGAAATCAAGCTGGACAGGTCGGGAGCGTTCAGACTTAATCTGTTCTCTCATTCGGCAGACTCGTACACCAACTATCTCGACAACTCACAGAGAAACGGTGTGGGTCTCACCTACCAGGCCGAGTTCAACAGTATGAAACAGTTCTTCAAGAATGTCTTCTCAAGCAAGAAGAAGAGGCAGGAGGCAAAGAGACAGGAAGAGGAATCGATAATCGATGGAAAGAAAGTAGAAATCAAGATAACTGAAAAAGACACAGGTAATGACGGCAGAAAATAAAGGAACACTATATCTGATCCCATCGCCGCTTGGCGAAAATGATCCTGCAGAGGTAATTCCTGCTCCAGTGCTGCAATCTCTTGAAGGATTCAGGACATTTGTTGTGGAGGAGGTGCGCACTGCGAGAAGATATCTTTCGAAGGCAGGCCTCAAGGGCAAGATCGGAGATCTTCAGTTCTATGAGTTGAATGAGCACACTGATCAGGCTACTATCGAGGGATATCTGAAGCTTTTCGACGGGGGCAATGATGTGGCTCTCATTTCGGAGGCTGGACTTCCTGCGGTAGCGGATCCGGGTGCACAGCTTGTTGCGCTTGCGCACAGGCACGGCATCAAGGTGGTGCCGGCAGTAGGTCCGTCGTCGCTTATGCTTGCGCTTATGGCATCCGGTCTCAACGGTCAGTCGTTTGCGTTCTGCGGATACATTCCGGCCAAGCCTGATGAGCGCAAGAGCAAGCTGAAGACTTTGGAGAAGGTGTCGGCTCAGTTGAAGCAGACTCAGATCCTTATCGAGACTCCTTATAGAAATGACGCTCTTTTCGCTGATATTCTTTCTGTTTGCGGAGCGGGTGTGAAGGTGTGCGTGGCAGCTAATATCACTATGCCGGATGCATATATCAAGACAATGAAGGTGTCTGAGTGGAAGAAGGAAGGCCTGGTGATCGGAAAGCGTCCGTGTGTATTCTTAATTTTGGCATAATGGAGAAGATCGGTGTATTGGAACTCGAGGGTATGGAGTTCAGGGCATATCACGGATGTCTGGAGAGAGAGAAGATTGCAGGCAATGACTTCGTGGTGGATTTCAGAGGAGAACTGGATATGGAGGCGGCTGCGGAGAGCGACAGGCTTGAGGATGCAGTGAATTATGCGCTGATATACGAAGTTGTGGCGGAGGAGATGGCAAAGCCGTCGGATCTTCTGGAGAATGTGGCGGGAAGGATTATGAAGGCGCTTGAGAAGCGTTTTCCAGAGTTCGAGTCATTTTCTGTAAGAGTGTCTAAGAAGAGACCGCCGGTGAACGGCATTGTCCAGTGGTCTAGAATCACATTGTATCATAGATAACATTTCATAGAAAATGTTGGTGACGAAAATTATGAGAATTGCATTTATAACATTGGGATGTAAGTTGAATTATGCGGAGACTTCCACTTATGAGAGGGAACTCTTGAAGGAGGGGTTCGAGGCTGTGCAGTGGAACAAGGGAGCGGATGTATTCCTTGTGAACACCTGCACTGTGACTGAGCATTCCGACAAGAAGAGCCGTAACATCATCAGGAAGCTGCACAGGCAGAATCCTGATGCCAAGATATTTGTGACAGGATGTTCTGCACAGCTGAGAAGGGCTGATTATGAGGCTATCGAGGGCGTGGAGAGAGTGTTCGGAGCAACCGAGAAGAGTCAGGTGGTCCCTTCGATCAAGGAGAAGACTATGGGCACGGCAGGTTGCGGACAAGATCTGGGAACATTCTTCCCTGCATATTCAAGCGGAGAGAGAACACGTTCATTCCTGAAGGTGCAGGACGGATGTGACTATAAATGTCATTACTGTACAGTGCCATATGCACGTGGAGAGAGCAGAAACATTCCGATTGCGGAGATCATTCCGCAGGCGGAGGCTATCGCTGCCGAGGGCATCAAGGAGATTGTGCTGACTGGCGTGAATACAGGTGACTTCGGAAAATCGACAGGTGAGAGTTTCTATGATCTCATCAAGCAGCTCAATGATGTAGATGGCATCGAGAGGTACAGAATTTCATCCATCGAACCTAATCTTCTTACAGAGGAGATGATCGACTGGATCACGTCTGGTACGAAGTTCCTGCCTCACTATCATATTCCGCTTCAGTCAGGATGCGACACCATCCTCAAGGAGATGGGGCGCAGATATGATACTGCAGCATTTGCTCATAAGATACAGTATATCAGGGAGAAGACTGAGAAGGCAGGAGGTCCTAAGGTATTCTTCGGCATAGACGTTATCGTTGGATTCCCAGGAGAGACTGACGAGTTGTTTATGGAGACATACAACTTCCTGAAGGATGTGGTGCGTCCGGCATTCATCCATATCTTCCCATATTCCCGTCGTGCGGGTACACCAGCAGCGGAGAGGAAGGATCAGGTACAGGACAGCGTAAAGACGAAGAGGGTCCAGATGCTGGAGGAGCTTTGCGAGAAGCTGCATAATGAGTTCGTGGAGTCGAACAAGGGTGTGGCGGAGAAGGTTCTTTTTGAGAGCACTGACAGAAAGGGAATGATGGAGGGATATACCGGAAACTATATCCGAATTTCGCAGCCATTCGATCCAGAACTTATCGGAAAGATTGTAGATATCACTATTTAATATGAGCAAGGCAAAGCTAAGGTTTTTGGGTACGGGAACATCTCAGGGCGTGCCGATGATCGGGTGCGGATGTGAGGTATGCCGCAGTGCTGACAGCCGCGACAAGCGCCTGAGAGCTAGCGTACTGGTAGAATATGAGGGACTGACCATCCTGGTGGATGCCGGTCCGGATTTCAGACAGCAGATGCTGGCTGCAGGAGTATCACACCTTGATGCGATTCTGCTTACCCATAACCACAAGGACCATACAGGAGGATTGGACGACATCAGGGCGTTCAACTACCTTGAGAAAAAGGCTACGCAGATCTATTGCGAGAAGTATGTAGAGGATTCGCTCCGTATGGAATATTCCTATGCTTTTGCCGAGAACAAATATCCTGGTGCGCCGGAGTGGAGCGTGCACAATATCAATGAAAAGCCATTCACTGTAAATGGAGTGGAGATCGTACCCATCAGAGGCAGACACTACAAACTCCCGGTTCTGGGATTCCGTTTCGGAAACATCGCATACTGCACTGATATGAACCACATTCCGGAGGAGGAATTCGAGAAGCTCAAGGGACTGGACCACTTCATTATCAATACAGTACGTCGTGGTCACCATATATCCCATTTTGCATTGGAGACTGCATTGAAGGTAGCTGAAAGAGTCGGAGCAAAGCACAGTTGGCTGACGCATCTTTCACACCAACTCCCTAGCCACGAAGCGCTCACCGCAGAACTTCCTGCCGGTGTACTTCCTGCCTACGACGGCCTTGTCATAGAATAAAAAGTAGTCCATCATCTGATGAGAACCGACAGTACGAAGATATTTGATTATGAGCATCTCTCCGAGATTCTTACCGAGGGGATATTCTCTACAATGGCCAAGCCTGTCGGAAGAAGATGTAATCTCAACTGTTCATATTGCTACTATCTTAAGAAGGGAAAGTCTATCCATTCCTCGGGACCTGAGATTATGGATGAAACGATGCTCGAAGAGTATATCCGTCAATACATCAATGGTCAAGACTCTGACAGCATAACCTTCTGTTGGCACGGTGGAGAACCTACTTTAGCCGGGCTGGATTATTTCAGGAAAGCACTGGACTTCCAGAAGAGGTATTCCGGAGACAAGGACATCATCAACACCTTCCAGACAAACGGAACATTGATTGACCGTCAGTGGTGCAGGTTCTTCATTGAAAACAAGATCTTGGTCGGACTTTCAATAGATGGTCCGGCATACATTCACGACGGAAACCGCAGATGGAGCGAAAGCCGATCTTCATTTGAGGCTGCATACAAGGCAGCACAACTTTTTCACGAGACAGGTGTGGAATTCAACACATTGACAACAGTCAATAACATCAGCGAGGGTAAAGGAGAAGAGATATACCTGTTTCTACGTGATGTGACAGGCAGCAGATTTATGCAGTTCCTTCCTGTAGCAGACCGTTCAGAAACCGGTCCAGGAGCATCTGAATACAGCATTTCACCCGAAGGTTACGGAAAATTTCTTACCGACATCTTTGATATATGGGTGAGACACGATGTCGGTGATGTGTTTGTACAGATATTCGAGACTACACTGGCGCAATGGTGCGGTTATCCGGCTGGAGTGTGCACCTTGGGTGAATATTGCACAAATGCATTGACAGTCGAGCATAACGGGGATGTATATCCTTGTGACCATTATGTCTCTGATGAGTTCAGGCTTGGCAACATAGCCTGTCAGAGTCTGGCGGAGATATTCAGAAGCCAGAAGCGCATAGACTTTACGTTGGCCAAGAAAACCGGGTTGCCGGACAATTGCCGCAAGTGTACATACAGTTTTGCCTGCCACGGCGAGTGTCCGAAACACAGGTTTGCAGAAAACTCTGAAAATTACCTTTGCAAAGGTCTCAAACACTTCTTTGAACACGTTGAACCCTATATGTTATATATGAAGAAGCTGATAGATTCAAATCTTCCTGCTTCTTTGATCAAAACCGAACTGACACGCCATACTATATGAAACAGCCTGCCAAAATGATAAGATACATTCCTTTGCTAGGAATGCTTGCCTCGTGTGGAAATCACTCTGAGGCAGACAAGTCTCCAAATGTCATCTTCATTTTGTGTGATGACTTAGGATACGGAGACATTGGTGCGTACGGTCAGCAATATATACGCACTCCAAGGCTGGACTCTATGGCGTCCCAAGGCATCAGATTCACACAAGCTTACGCAGGAAGCCCGGTGAGTGCTCCTTCCAGAGCGACATTGATGACCGGACAGCATACAGGTCACACTGAGGTGAGGGGCAACAAGGAGTATTGGAAAAATGCTCCGATGATCCAATATGGGAAGAGCGAGGAGTTCGCGACAGTCGGTCAGCATCCATACGATACAGCCAGAATGATTCTTCCCGAGATAATGAAAAGGCAGGGTTATGCAACCGGACTTTTCGGCAAATGGGCAGGCGGTTATGAGGGTTCGGCATCAACTCCGGACAAGAGAGGAATCGATGAATTCTTCGGTTACATCTGTCAATATCAGGCTCACCTTTATTACCCTGATTTCCTGAACAGATACAGTAAAGAGAAGGGAGACACATCTGTTGTAAGAGTAGTCCTGGAGGACAATATCAAATACAGCCAGGAGCTGGAAGAATACATCCACAGACCACAATATTCTGCAGACCTGATTCACAAGGCTGCTCTCGAATGGATTGATTCTCAGAGTGATGAGAAACCATTCTTCGGTATGCTCACCTATACCCTTCCTCACGCAGAACTTGTCGGCCCTAAGGATTCGATATACAGATTCTACGAAGACAAATTCGAAAACGACCCTAGTTGGAATGCCTATTTCGGAAGCAGATACCACAGTACTGAGAAGACCCACGCGGAATTCGCTACAATGGTATCCAGACTTGACCAATATGTCGGAGAGATAATGGATCTCCTTAAAAGAAAGGGACTCGACAAGAACACGCTCATCATCTTCACCAGCGACAACGGTCCGCATCAGGAAGGCGGCGGAGACCCTAAGTTCTTCAACAGCAACGGCGGACTTAGAGGCATCAAAAGGCAGACGCACGAAGGAGGCGTAAGAGTTCCGTTCATAGCATATTGGCCGGAAACCATAACAGGAGGGCAGGTATCTGACTTCCCTGTCATCTTCTATGACATAATGCCGACAATGGTAGAACTTACTGGAGCTGAAAAAGTTGAAACTGACGGAATATCTATCCTTCCGGCTATACTGGGCAAAGAAAAGAAAAATCAGGAAAGAGACTTCCTTTATTGGGAATTCGAAGAGACAGACCAGGTTGCATTAAGACAGGGAGACTGGAAACTGATCAGTAAATCCGGCGTTCCTCACCTATATAACATCAAGGAAGACCCTACCGAACAGACGGATCTGGCGGAAGATCATCCGGAACTTGTCGCGAAGATGGTAGAAACAATACGAAGCCAGCACGTCGAAAGTCCGTACTTCAAAGTAACAATACCCTAGACTCTTTCAGGTGCAGAAACGAGACCCTGATCGATCAGGGTGCGAAGAATGGTGAGATATGCTTGTGCGGGATCGGATGACGGAGAGCCGAAACGGCAGGCTACATCATCAAGGGTATATGATCCCTGGAGTTCCTCATTGATATATCTGACGATTTCTGCAGCCATATCATCGGATTTGGCTGCATTTTCTTTTATTGACTTTCTTGAAGAACGGCAGATGTCACAGGTTCCGCAGTCTGCGCTTTCTGTCTGGCCGAAATACTCAAGCAGATATGCACTGCGGCAGGTGTCCTCTTCGCTTACATAGTCAATCATCTTCTGCATTCTTCCGAGGGAGGCATCCTTGAGCATAGCATATCGTGCCGGATCGAGGTTGACGTTCTTCTCTCGGAGGCGGTCGTGATGAAGGAAGATCACGGTAGCGTGGTCGCAAGGGACATATCTGATCACGTGTTCGAGTGAAAGTTTGTAAAGAAGCTGACGGAGCATAGGCACTGTGACTCCTGTCATCTGCGCTACATAGTCTTCATCAACAGGGACCGGATACGAGAAAAGACCTGTATATTTCCTCATAAGCACATCGAGGATGTATGCCATCTTCGGATCAGGGAACTCTATGTCATACAGATCGTTACGATCAACGATGATCTGCACTTTGGTAGATATGTCCACATCCTCCGAGAAGGTCCAGTGACCGGTTCTTTCAAGGTATATGATAGCATAATATGCAGACGAACGCTGCAGCTTGAAGCGGCTGCAGAACTCCTCCAGATTGAATTTCAACTGTCTGCCCACACCTGACTCATAAGGTATGTCGTAGAAGATGTGGACCTTGTGATAGATGTCTTCTATGTACTCAAGTGAAGGGAACGAAACGGTGGCGAGCTGTCGCAGACGCTTTGTGTCAGAACTGTTCCAAAGCAGAACGGCAAAACTGCGTTTTCCGTCACGTCCGCCTCGTCCGGCCTCCTGGAAATATGCCTCAGGACTGTCGGGCACGTCGAAGTGCACAACGAACCTGACATCCGGCTTGTCGATACCCATTCCGAATGCGTTCGTGCATACCATAACACGGATCTTGTCGGACTTCCAGTCCTCCTGTCTTGCAGAACGCGCATCTGGTCCGAGACCTGCATTATAGAACGATGCAGATATGCCGTTGGCTGTCAGATATGCTGCGAGTTCTTCTGTCTTCTTCCTGCTTCGGACATAGACGATTCCTGTACCTTCGACACTGTTGCAGATGTTCAGAAGCTGGCCGAGTTTGTCTTCGCAATGTCTTACGATATAGGAAAGATTCGGACGTTCGAATCCGCTCTTTAACAGGCATTTGTCCTTGAATCCCAAACGCGTCATAATATCCTCTGCAACTTCCGGAGTAGCTGTTGCGGTAAGAGCTATGACAGGGGCGTCGACCATCTCGCGAAGCTTTCCGATCTGGAGATAGTCCGGACGGAAATCATAGCCCCACTGAGAGATGCAGTGAGCCTCGTCCACAACAATGAAACTCACATTCATTTCCTGGACATAGCTCTTGAAAAGCTGGGTTCCGAGGCGCTCCGGAGACACATAAAGGAACTTGAAATCTCCGTATAGAGCGTTGTTCAACGCATTGTCGACCTCCCTTCTGTTCATACCGGCGTTGATGCATAAAGCCCGGATACCTCGATCGTTGAGATTCTGCACCTGATCCTTCATCAATGCAATGAGCGGAGTGACCACGATAGCGATTCCGTCACGCATCAGACCAGGCACCTGGAAGCACACAGACTTACCTCCTCCTGTCGGGAGAATGGCAAGCACATCCCTACCCTCCAAGGCAGTGCGGACGATGTCCTCCTGCATCGGACGGAAAGAGTCGTAGCCCCAGTATTTCTTCAATATGTCGACAGGGTTCTGCATAAGGTCTGTTTTATGCAACAAATGTAAGGAAAATATTCACGGCATTGCTTGTATAATGACAAAAAAAGTTTATTTTTGCAGAGATATAGAAAATGAGTTAAACCTTAAATATTTTACAAAAATTTTATGAGCACAATTGATTTGACTAAGTACGGTATTACCGACGTGAAGGAAATCGTACACAACCCGTCTTACGAGGTTCTCTTCGCTGAGGAGACTAAGGCTGAGCTCGAGGGCTACGAGAAAGGCCAGCTTACTGAGCTTGACACTGTTAACGTAATGACAGGTATCTACACTGGTCGTTCTCCTAAGGACAAGTTCTTCGTAAAGAACGAGGCTAGCGAGGACACAGTATGGTGGACTTCAGAGGAGTACAAGAACGACAACAAGCCAATCACTGAGGAGGCTTGGAACGACCTTAAGGCTAAGGCTGTTGCACAGCTCTCAGGCAAGAAGCTCTACGTTGTAGATACATTCTGCGGTACTAACGAGGCTACACGTCTTAAGGTACGTTTCATCATGGA
>JAFYXE010000047.1 GCA_017546275.1 Bacteroidales bacterium
CTTATGAGATAAAACCTTGCGCAAAGGCAATATCATATACGGCTTGATCAGTGCAGCTATCTTCATCATTCTGGAGGTAGCTGCATTGACTATGCTAAGCCATAACGCCCAGCTTCAGAGAACCTGGATTTCTTCAGGCATACAGGGAGTGATGGGCAGTGTGTGGGGCTTCACACAGAACATCAGCGACTACTTCTCGCTCAGGAAAAGGAATGACGAACTCGCTCAGGAGAACTTCGAACTGAGGCTGAAGCTGGCGAAGGCCGAGGAGGTCCTCACAGCCGATCTGAAGGCTGAGATCCCTGCCGGAAATGCAGTCGGCGAGTACATCTACATTCCTGCCACCATCGTAAAGATCAGCAACAACACCCAGCATAACTATATGATCGTCGGCAAAGGCTCGAACCAGGGCGTTGTCGAGGGTGCCGGTGTGATCACAGGCAAAGGTGCAGTGGGAGTGATCGATGCGGTAAGCGAGAACTACTCTTATGCAAGATCGTTCAAGAATCACGAGATGAGCATCAGCGCCCGACTCGGCAAAGAGGGCGCGGTAGGCCCGCTCAGCTGGAACGGAAGAACCGGCAACGGTGCCATCCTCAAGGAGATTCCGCATCACGTGGAGTTCGTTCCGGGTGACACTGTGTACACCAGCGGATACTCTTCGATTTTCCCTCCGGACATTCCGCTCGGAGTGACAGGCGCATCGAAGATCGTGAACGGAGCCACATACGAAATCGAAGTGAAACTTTTCGAAGATTTCGGAGCAGTGAGATATGTCACTGTGGTAGAGAACAAGGGACAGGTTGAAATGAAGAGACTGGAGGAGGAGCAATGAAGGTAAATCAACATTTCGGAATACTCTATACTCTGCTGGTCATCGCACAGGTGATCCTGTGCAACTATGCCCAGCTCGGCCCATATGTGATGCTGTCTATGCTTCCTGCTATGGTGTTCTGCATCCCTGTCAGCGTCAGCACGATAGGATGTATGCTCATCGCATTCGCCAGCGGACTGGCGGTGGACTGGTTCTCTGAAGGCCTCATCGGTCTCAATGCGGCAGCCATCCTTCCTGTAGCGGCGCTCAGGACAGGAATAGTGCGCGTGTTCCTCGGCGAAGACCTCATTTCAAGAGGCGACAGATTCTCGTTCAGAAAGAACGGCGTCGCCAAGATTTCAGCGGCACTCATACTCAGCATCGCGATATATCTGGGAATCTATGTCATTCTTGACGGCGCAGGTACCAGACCGGCCTGGTTCAACTTCACAAGGCTGGGAGTTTCTCTCGTATGCAACTACATCCTTGCCCTCATAGTCACAGACATCCTCACTCCGGATGAAAGAAAGTAGGAGGGGAAGACGATGAAACTGAACAGAGAGAACAAACTTCTCATCGGACTATGTACGGCTGCGGCGATTCTCATCGCCAAGCTCTTCAGCATCCAGATAGTCGAAGACAAATACAAGCTCAGTGCGGAAAACAACACGATGGTGTACTCCACCATCTACCCTACCCGTGGCATCATCCTCGACCGCAACGGGGATATCATCGTGGGCAACAAGGTGGCATACGACCTTATGGTCACCCCTAAGGAGGTGACTGCCTTCGACACATTGGCACTTGCTTCCGTCCTCGATGTGGATCCGGACGTGATCAGGGAGAAGATGAAGGAGTACTACAACAACCGCAGAAGGATCGGATACCAGTCTGTGGTGATGTTCAAGAAGATCCCTCAGCACACTTATATGAAGTTTGCGGAGGTGGCATACAAGTTCCCCGGATTCAGGGGGCAGCCGCGAAGCATCCGTGAATATCCGTTCAATGCGGGAGGAAACCTGCTCGGCTATGTGTCCGAGGTGAATGCGAAATATATGGAGCAGCACCCGGGAGAATACAAGGCCGGCGACTATGCAGGAATGACCGGCATCGAGGCGGCCCGCGAGAAGGAACTGCGCGGAGAGAAGGGCTACAACATCTGGCTCAGAAACTCGAAGAACAGGATCGAATCACGATACAACAACGGCGAGTCCGACAAGGAGGCTGTTCCTGGCGACGACATTATGACCACCATCGATGCGGAGCTGCAACACTACGGACAGATGCTGATGAACAACAAGGTCGGCAGTCTCATCGCGATCGAGCCTTCTACAGGCGAGATCCTGACGATGGTTTCGAGTCCGGGTATCGATGTGGATATGCTTGCAGACTTCGGTCAGCACTACAATGAGATTCTTTCGAATCCATACAAGCCGATGTTCAACAGAACAGTGCAGGCACCTTATCCACCAGGTTCGGTATTCAAGCTGGTCAACGGTCTGATCGGACTTCAGGAGGGAGTATTCACCCCGGGAACTATGTATCCGTGCAGTATGGGATACCATTTCGGAAAGAGCAAGCTCGGATGTCACGCGCACAAGTCTCCTGTCAACTTCGAGGAGTCGATTATGATGTCCTGCAACGCATACTACTGTTACGTGCTGAGAGGCATTCTTGAAAATCCGAAATACGAGTGCATCGATGATGCGCTGGACACCTGGAGACAGTATGTGATGAGTTTCGGATTCGGTCAGAAGCTCGGCAGTGACTTCCCGTCTGAGCTCGGAGGTTTCATTCCTGACTCGAAATACTACAACAGATATTATCGCAAGGGTGGCTGGAAGGCGACGACCGTCATCTCACTGTCGATCGGACAGGGCGAGATCGGATGTACACCGCTCCACCTTGCCAACCTCTGCGCCACAATCGCCAACCGCGGTCACTATTACATCCCGCACATCATCAAGGACTCCGAGAATGTGGAGATTGATCCTAAGTACAAGGAGAAGCACTACACGATGGTGGATACGACTCACTTCCCTAAGGTCGTGGGCGGTATGTACAGGGCGGTGAACAGCGGATTCGGTTCAGGCGGTACGGCCAGCATCGCGGCGGTGGAAGGTCTTGACATCTGCGGAAAGA
>JAFYXE010000048.1 GCA_017546275.1 Bacteroidales bacterium
GCAATTGCAATCTCAGTAGGGATTACGGTTGTATATGTACCTGCCTTGAACTCCTTGCCTGCGAACGAAGTGAGGACGATCTCACCTTCAACAACTGTTGCAGGAAGAGCAAACTTTACAGACTTGTTGTCCTCTGCAAGAGCAAAGTCAACCTCTGTATCGGCAACTGTAGCCTCGCCACCTTCCTCAGCTGCAGGAGTTGTAACTCTGAATGCAGCCTTTGCGATCATATCAAGGTATTCACCCTGAACAGTGATTTCAGCACCAGCCTTGAGCATTCCTCTGTCAGCAGCCTTCACTGTAGGATCACCGATCACGAGCTCAGTCTTTGAAGGAACATTGTTAGGGATGAGGCCTTCAGGATTGTTGTTCTCGTCTACATCACCGATAGTCACGGGACCTGTAACCGCATTTGAAGGAACGATGAACTTGAGTTCACGACGGCTCTTCTCGGTAATCTGATCACCTGTCACATATACGCCATTGTTAAGAACGATCTGCTGTACATTATAAAGGTAGTCACCCTTTACAGTCACAACATCACCAGGCATTGCAGTTGCTGGAGAGAAAGACTCGATCACGATACCCTCGGTGAAGGTAATGTCTGTCTTACTCTTATAAGTGTTGCCTGCATTGTCCACGATCACAACCGGACCGGTAACGGAAGCATCTTCCGCTCCTGCGGCAGGTGTAACCACGCGAATCTCGCTGACTCTACCTGAAGCCACGACTTCAATCTCTGTAATAGGCTCAGAACCCGGAATCTGCACCTCAACAATCTTGTCGAGATTACTACCCAAAATACGAAGCTCGGCTCCACGGACGATCGGATTTGGTGCAAATGCGCCAAATACTACAGCATCATCCGAAAACTGATCTGTCGACAGCTCCTCAGGAGCACACGACACCAGTCCTACAAGAGAGCAGAGGGCAAGAAGTATTGAATATCTGAATATATTTTTCATAATCTTTCCCTATTAAATTATTTCACTGGTACTGCACGGAGGTTGTCGATTCTGAAGATCGGTGTACACTCAACTCCGTTCACGCCACCTGACCAAGGCCAGATCACAAATGTTGCGAAGTCTTCAGGTCTCTCCAACTTAACCTTACCGTCTGTTCCATCCGAATTATACTTAAAGTCTGAGAATGGAACTGTCACTGTAATCCACTTGTCACCGGTATCGAACGAGCCTGTAGCCTCCCACGGACGATAAAGTCCACGGCAAAGGTCGAGACCTGCAGGATCGCCTGCTGAAGAATGAACGAAAGTATTGTTCTGCCAAGAATCGTTTGCTGCCTTGTCTGAGCTACAGAAGATGAGCTGCATTGCACCTGACATCCAAGGGTTGCTTGAAGGGATGAAGAGCTCGAACTTAAGAGCCATATTCTGGAAATTTGTAAAATCGACGATATTGCAGATAGGAGTTCCCGGACCTGATGTAACGCTCATAGGATCACCGTTCCAGTTTCCGCACCAGAAGTCGATCTTGAAGTCTTCGTTCCAAGCACCGTCAGCAGAAAGAGGGTTGCCACTCTTGAGCTCAACATAGTTGCCGAGGATACCGCCATCACTCTTATATTCGCCCTTGAAGTTCCATCCCTGAGGAACGATATCGGTTGTACCGTCAAAGTCAGTGATGAGACCGCCACAGAAATCATAGTATGAGAATGGTGAGCGCGCAAGTCCTGACTCAGTCTCCACCTTGATCTTACCTGGCTTCGCATCAGCAGGGATAGTGAATGTCGCCTCTGTCATAGAGATGCTCTTGAACTGAGTAACTGCAGGACCATTTCCATCCTCGAATGTGATGGTCATAGGCTCCTTGAAATAGTTACCATATACAGTAACCTCCTCACCTGGCTTCTGGAACTCGCAAGACATTGATTTGAGCTGTGGAGCAGGAAGCATAACCTTGAAATCATAAGTTACGGTATCCTTAGCTGCAGTAATCATATAAATCTTGTCTGTCTGTACTTTTGGAAGCTCCCTAGGAACAGATACCACAAGGGTGTTTTCTGTCATAAAGCTAGTGTTAAGCACCGCCTGCTGATCGTTGAACCAGAGCTGGTTGATACTGCGAAGATTCTGACCGACAATACAAACAATCTCCTGCATATATGCTGCGTCAATGACAACATCCTTGTCGGCATATCTTATGAAATCCACTGATGGCACACCTTCTGTTGGCACGAAGGCATCTGGCTGATCCTCACAAGAGACTGCAAGGAATCCTACAGATATCGCCATAGCGGTCAATATTCTATTTAGGTATTTCATAATACTGTCTTCTATTAAAAGTTATACACATAAGTTGCACGAACGTCAACTTCCACAGCCGGCTGAAGAAGGTTCGGATTGAACACCACATCCTCCTGTGGGAATGGAAGAGTGAAAACAGAAGCTGTTACGTTAGGTGCAGGTGTAGTATTGTTATAATATGTTACTGAAGGATCCGGATTCCACTCACAAGCGGAGTAATCCATCTTACCGGCAGCATTCAGAGTTGCGCCCTCAAAATAATCCGAGCAAGCAGCGTCATATGAGTACACCTCATTTCTCTGCTGTGCGGTGAGCTCTGCAATTGCTGCATCCATCTCATAGTATGAGCGACGTACGAAGTCGTACCAATAGTCACCCTCTCCTGCGAGCTCAAGACGACGTTCTTTCCAGATATCCTTGATAGTCACGCTATCAAGAGGCTCTGCTCCAGCACGCTCGCGAATCTTGTTCACATACGCAAGCGCGTCAGCATCATTTCCGGTGAGGAACGAAGCCTCAGCATATACAAGATATACATCGCTAAGACGAAGGATATGTGTTGGAAGCTGGTAGCACATATTTCCCGGTGTAAGACCAGTCTCCTCTTCGTGGTCTGCAGTGTTTCCATAAAGATGCTTACAGTTCTGTCCACCGCAAGGACCCTGGAACTGATCTGGACCACCCTTGCCATATTCATCATCATAGATATAGCGGAGGAGATCGAAACCACCCTTGTCACGCCAGAAGTACTCATACTCATCTCCTGCCATCATAATAGTAGACTTACGGCGGGTGTCGGTCTCGGTTCTTGCACGCTCACGAGGATCGATCAGAGGATCGGCACCGTAAGCAAGCATCAGGTCGTATGAAGGACCACCCCAACCTCCCCAGAGGTCGCCTGTCTCTGAAAAGCCTTCGCCCATAAGGTCAGACTGAAGAGTATTCTGCTGGGTCCAAGGGTCACGACCTGCAGCCCAGAGCCAAGAGATCATAGGCTCTCCTGTCTGGTTATAAGTCGCAGGGGCAAGACGGAAGATATCCGAGAACTTAGGAGTAAGTGTACGGCCTGAGTTGTCGATGACGTCCTTTGCATACTGCGCAGCCTTGGTAAGGTCATCGTTATTGAGAGTACCTGTTACACCTGCCTTGGTAAGATATACCTTTGCGAGAAGTCCCTCTGCTGCATAATAGTCGATACGTCCGTCCCAACCTGAAGTCTTCTTAGGGAGGAGCTCCATCGCCTTCTCGAGAGTGAGGATGATATACTCGTAAACATTCTCTTTAGTCACCTTGTTGACCTCATTGTACTTGCCAGAAGTAAGCACCTCGTTATTATCGTGAATAATAGGAACCTCACCGAAAGTACGTACCATAAAGAAATATGCAAGAGCCTTAAGAGTCAATGCCTCACCGATGCACTGATTCTTGACCGCCTGAGAAGGACCCTCAGAGTTCTGGATATTCATAATCACAGTATTGGCGTGACCATTCACAGCCCAAAGAGAATATGACATATTCACGAGGTCTGTATCAGTACTGTTTGTTGTGAATGTCAGATATGGAGAAGATCCCCAATACATATTTCCAGACATAACCTCACCAATCTTGATGAAGGCACGCTGGAAATCATACCAAGGGGAGTTATACAGGTAGTTCACACCTTGGATACACTGGGCATCATTCTGGTAAAAATTGGCAGTGTTGTAGTTGTCCTCACCTGGACGGTTAAGGAACTCCTCGCATGAGCAGAAGCCCAAAGCAAGCACTCCAACCACTACACCTTTAATTATATCATTAAGTTTCATAATATTCCTGATTTAATGTTAGAAAGTGATGTTCAGGCCAAATGAATAAGTTGTAGGAGTAGGATAACGACCATTGTCCAGACCGTATGTAAGTCCTGACGAATCCTGAGTCGAAGCTCCCACTTCAGGGTCATAACCTGTGTACTTTGTGAAAGTATAAAGGTTCTGGATGTTAGCATAGAGGCGGAGATTCTCGATCTTTGCCTTGCTGATCCACTTCTTAGGGAATGTATATCCGAGAGCGATATTCTTTATACGGATATATGAACCATCTTCCACAAAGCGGCTGCTGATACGGTCATTGTCGTTAGGATCTGACAATGTAGGACGTGGAGTCTTTGTTCCGCTGTTGGCAACCCTGACATTTGAGATGTCATCATACCAGTTTGTTCCATCATATGCCTTGTCAGCATCGATAGGTACAAGCTGTGCGTGATTTGCTGTAGCTGTTACGTTCTGGTTGACCCAAGGAGATCTCATAGTACCGATACCGCCTGATCCTCCGGCAAGAAGAGTATAGTTCATTACCTTGTTGCCATAAGAACCGTTAATGAAGATATTGAGATCGAAGTTCTTATAACGGAAAGTGTTGTTCCATCCGAATGTGAACTTAGGAAGCGGGCTACCGAGATCGGTACGGTCCTTTGTATCAATCACGCCGTCCTCGTTAACATCCTTGAACTTAAGGTCACCCACCCACACTGTGTTCGAACGGTTGAATACTCCGTCAGCAGGATATTTCTCGGCCTTAGGTGAATTCTCGATGTCTTCGAGAGACTCATAGACACCGACCACCTCATAACCATAGAAATTATAGAGAGACTTGCCTACCTCAGAAACGCAGACAACGTCGGACCACTGTCCATAACCGACAAGGTTTGCATTCTCAGTACCTGAGAGAGACAGGAGCTTGTTGCGGTTGAATGAAATCTGAAGGTTTGAATCCCACTGGAACTCACCTACGAAAGGATGCACGTCGAGAGTGATCTCAAGACCCTTGTTCTCGATGCTTCCGTAGTTACCCTTAGGAGCTGCAAGAGCAGAAGATCCGTTACCCTGGGTACCCATATAAGAAGGAAGCTGCATCGACATCAGCATATCCTCTGACTTCTTATAATATGCATCGACAACGAGGTTGAGTCTGTCCTCGAAGAAACCGAGGTCAAGACCGATGTTGAACTGCTCCTGAGTCTCCCACTTGATAGCCGTATTGGCGATGTTTGCAGGACGGTATCCCATACCGAGAGATGAAGGCATACGGCTGATCGAAGAACCCCAAGCATAGCCACCGATGTTCGAGTTACCTGTCTGACCCCAGCCGAGACGGAGCTTACCGTTGCTCCACCACTGAAGATCCTTCATCCACTTCTCGTTTGTAAAGCGCCATGAACCTGCCACAGAGTGGAAGCCTGCCCAACGGTTATCAGGACCGAAGTTCGAAGATCCGTCATAACGGTAGGTGTATGTCAGATAGTATCTGTTGTCATAGTTATAGTTCTCACGGGTGAAGAACGAAGCCATTGACGCACTGCCGAAACCTGCTCCGATCTTAGGGTCACCTGCTCCGAGAGCCGGATTGTGCACTTCATCAGAAGGGAGTTTGCTGTTGAATACGCTTGCATATTCCCAACTTGACTCCCAAGCTTCCTGACCGACCATAGCTGTCAGGTTGTGCTTTCCCCAAGTATTAGAATAAGTCAGGTAGTTCTTGATCTGCCAGAAGAGGTTGCGGTTGTACTGGATGCTGCTTTCGTTTGTTCCACGAACCCAGCCGCCAAGGTCAACCATCGGCTTGTAACGCTCACCCTTGCTGTTGCTGATGTCGAAACCGACCTCAGTATGCCAAGTAAGGTTCTTGATTGGGGTGATGTCTGCGAAGATGTTTCCGTTAAGTTTCTGACGATTGAGGAGAATGTCATCCATCATTGCAAGAGCAACCGGGTTAGGGTTTGTGAAGCCCTCACGTGAAGTAGATGAATAATTTCCGTTCACATCATAGATTGGAATATCTGGGAGTGTTGTAAGCGAGTAGTTGATCAGACCCTGCTCAGAGTCAGCAAGCTTAAGGTCATCGTTGGTATTTGTGAATGACACATTCAGACCGAGCTTGATCCACTGCTTAAGCTGTGCATCGAGATTCGAACGAACGCTGAAACGGTCGAATCTTGAACCGATGATAGTTCCCTCCTGATCCATATAAGATCCTGACACATAGTACTGAACCTTATCTGTACCACCTGAAACTGAGAGCTGGTGCTGATGCTGGAGAGCAGTCTGGAAGATTGCGTCCTGCCAGTTTGTACCTACACCGAGGATCGAAGGATCCGAATAAGTAAGATCAGGGTCTCCGATCTCACCGATTCTTGACATCTCGTTGTAGAACTGGGCATATTCACGAAGGTTCATCATATCAAGACGCTTTGTCTGCTGTGATACAGCAACCATTCCGTCGTAGCTGATCTTTGCGTCGCCAGCCTTACCACGCTTTGTTGTGATGAGGACGACACCGTTCGCACCCTGAGCGCCGTAGATCGCTGTTGCAGAAGCATCCTTGAGGATCTCCATACTTACGATATCAGCCGGGTTGATTGTAGAGAGAGGAGAGATAGTCGAAACCTTACCGTTTCCGAGAGCATCACCGAGACCGAAGGAAGAACCTGAGTTTCCGCCACCCTGAACGATCACACCGTCAATGACGTAGAGAGGCTCTGCGTTGGCATTGATGGTGGCCTGTCCGCGGACGCGGATCGATGATGATGAACCAGGGGCTCCTGAAGTCTGAACAGCGGTCACACCGGCTGCACGACCCTGGAGAGTCTGGTCAAGTGATGTAACGATGGAACCGCGGAGGGATTCCTCGCTCATTGAAACAGACGAACCGGAAAGGTCACTTCTCTTCATCGTACCGTAACCGACCACCACGACTTCGTCGAGAAGCTGTCTGTCTTCCTGCAGAGTTGCATTGTAGACATCCTGGCTGCCTACAAGAAGCTCTACATCCTTATAACCGATGGAAGAAACGACGATTGTCGCGCCCTGACGTACGCTCAATGTCCAATTTCCATCCAGATCTGTAACAGCACCGTTCTGAGTGCCTTTCTCAATGACGCTCGCTCCTGCGACAGGACCCACATTGTCAACGACTGTACCGCTGACCTGTTTGGTCTGTGCCATCAGCGAGAAGCTCAGAAAGAGCATCGCCAAGCAAGTAAATAGTTTACTTTTCATGTTACTGAATTTTGATTAATAATTATGTGTGGTTATTGTTGCGTTCTCTGTCTTGAACATTCTCTGAACCAGTTTTCCACCTCCTGCGGCCAGCTCTGCTCCCTCCACACGTCGTGTCCTCTTTCAGGATAGCAGATCCATTTCTTAGGTGCCTTGATCATATTGTAGCCGGCGAAGTTGGTATGAGGAGGACAGGTCACATCCTGAAGTCCGAAGCCCATCAGCACAGGGCACTGGATGCGGTCCGTAAAGTTCTTCACATCAAAATAGCTGAGAGTAGCATAGAGTTCCTCATCGCTGATTCCTTTCTGCTTCGCCGCATCGAAAATCCAGTTGCCGGGCCACTCGACGATCTGGAAATAATCCTTGTAGTCGCTGAGGAAAGGAACTGAAGGAGTGATGGCATCGATACGGTCATCGAGAGATGCCGCCACCATAGTGATGGCGCCTCCCTGACTGCCGCCTTCCGCGAACAATCTGTCCTGGTCCACATTAGGACGCGAGCAGACAAAGTCGATCGCTCTGACAGCATCCGCGTAGACTCCCCTGTAGTAATATGTGTCTTTCGATTCCAGTCCTCTTGTACACCAGAGATTATCCTCGTCGGGCTTACGGTTGAGGGACTGGTTGCGATTGCAGAGAATGAACTGAACTCTTTCCGGTGCGTCAGACGGATTCGGATACCAGATTTCGGCACCGTACCCCATATAATTGACAACGGTTTCGTAGCAGCCATCCGCCACGGGCTCCACAAGGATACCGCAGGTTGGCTCGCCGCCGAAACCGACCATATCGACTCTGTATGTACGACGAACATCGTCAGAGTGTTCTTCAAGAAGTGTAAGTCTGTATTCAGGATCTGTCGCACGAAGCTCGGTGAGAGTCTGATTCCAGAACTCATCGAAATCCGGCTGTTTGTCCTGTGGAGAAACGATTTTTTCCGGTTCGCAACCGATGTTGGAACGCGCAAGTTCAAAACGCCCGCCGTCCGGTGATGCAATTTCCAGAACAGCCTCATAGAAACCCGGAACAAGTTTCAGGTCATATTCAAGCCCTGTATCTCCAGCCTGAAGATTGACCTTCCTTGAAAAAGTCTTGACAGGGACCTTCCTGTCGGTGGAGAGAGTCAAGATGACATTCGCTCGCATATCCTTCTGTGAGTTGACTGTGACTTTGAGATTGTGCGGCTCGCCATCAAAATACAGGCCATTGTTCTCAAGGCAGAACTTAGCTGTAGGTCTGAGTGCATTTTCGATTGCCTGAGCACCTTCTCTCAAGACAGTTACAGTAGACTCGTCGCTTGCATATACGGAATTGAGGCCCTGCTGTTCCTGTGCCGGATCTCCGCAGTAGTCATCACCCATCCGCCAATAGATGTTTGTCTCCGACTGCTCTGCGAATCCGCCCCAACCCCAGAAGTTGAGTCCTGCGAAAAATCCGCCTTCGCGTGCAGCCTCTTCTATTCTGCCCAGGATATGAGCGTAGTATCTGTCGCGGGAAGCCGTAGGAGAGCCTTTTGCAAACTTAAAATCATCACGTGGGAAACCGAACTCTTCAAGCACCACCGGCTTTCCAAGTCTTTCTGCCACTTCGAGATGAGCATCTATATATTCGTCCGTATTGCCGATGGCGATGTCAAGATCGGTGGCAAGGGTCTTCTCGCGGACCCAGCTCCAGTTGTATGGCCAAATATGGATGTTCAGATAGTCTATGTCCGGGCAGGAATGAATCTTTTCATAAAGTTCCATACTCATCTCGCATCCCCACATTCCTTCGCTTCCCGAAGAAACCATATGGTTGGAGTCGAGCGATTTGATCAAGGCCGCTGCCGACCACATCCAGTCTGCGAAATTCTGCTGTACAGCCGGATCGTCCGAAAAGCACCTTGGTTCATTTCCTATCTGCCACGAAAAGATTGCCGGATCATCTTTGTATGCCTTGCCGGTGACTGTATTTGTTCTTGTCACGACGTGGCGGACGTGGTCCGCGAAAAGAGCCTGTGCCTTTTCAGACGAAACGAACTTAGATACAGACTGCATATAGACATCATATCCCACTTCTGCAGGAATGAGGGACTTGCCTTCATCTGCCCACTCAAGATACATTCCGTATCCTCCTGACCACTCCCACGAGTTATTGAGATAGAGGACAGCCTTCATATCCCTCTTTGCAAGTTCTGCAAGAAGGTAGTCCAGACCGCGGAATATTGTGTCGTTATATACACCAGGGGATTTCTGAAGAGTCGGGCATACGCGGGTCGGTATGCCGTCCGGGCCGTCACCTCCGACAAGAACACGAAGATTGACCATTCCGTTTTCCTTGAGGAAGTCAAGCTCCTTTGCAAGGCGTTCACGGTCACCCCCCTGACCTTCACTGGCCAGAATGGCACCATACCAGAAGTTGGTACCTACAAAATGGGACGGATAGTCTTCAGATACGAATCTTCCGTTTTCCACTTTGACAAAAGACGGGCAGTCTGAATGACAAGAGTTCAGCAGAAGCACGACTGCCACTGCCAGGAATCCTAGTTTTTTCATTAGTCTGTGTTATTATCGGTCAATTGCAAATCTACAAATTTAATTTGTAGAAACTTTCTTTTTTCCAACAGTTTCAGCAGACAAACAAAACAGGAGGAATACGTTCATAAGAACGCATCCCTCCTTAATGTAAAAATTTTGACCTTTATATACTTCCGTCAGTTTGCTCTGACAGTCTGGAAGTAAATGAGATCGTATGGCTCAAGAGCGTAGTACTGCTTTTCTGCAGCGTCGTAGAGCACGTAAGACATTGACTTGTACTCCCACCACTGGCCTGCGTACTGAGGCATCTCGCCGAGGAGAGTGAGGTACGGCTCATTGATTCTGCCTACATAAGCGAGACCCTCATAGTCACCGAGAACGATGAGCTGGTCGCTTCCTGACTTGTAAGCCTTACCTACGAAATGAACCTCATACTCGTAGTCGTCGATCGTAACCTTTCCGAGAACCTGTGGAGTCTGGATCTTGATCTTGCCGGATGCCTCATCGAAGCTTGCCTCGAACGGGAAGTCCTGACCGACCTGCTGGTTTGACCAACCGTAAATCTTGAAGCTGCGGTTAGAAGTCAGACGGGCAATCTTGAGATTGAATGTATTGTAGGTAGCCCAGTCGTCTGTCTGTTTTCCTGTCACTGTCCAGTTGCCGAGGAACGCCTTGTATGCATCAAGTTCCTCAACGAGGATAGGCTCCTCGTCAGTCTTTGCTGCAGCAAGGCGGCACATAGTCTTGCCGTCGTACTGAGCGACTACCATATAAACATACTCCGTATCTGGCTGGAGATCTGTATAGATCATACTGAACGAGTTCTTCTCCTTGAGTGTAGCGAGGATATTGTCGTTCACAGTCACCGGATGGAGGCCGAAATATGAGTTTCCGAGGAGATACATCATATCGCCATACTCCTGGAGTTCCTCAAGCGTACCGCTCATACCTACCGACTCGACAGCCATATCGAAGAGGCTCTTCTCAATAGGACCGCCTGAGAGGCAGAATACAGACTCCTCATAGTCAAGGCCGATGAAGTTAGCGAATGATGCGTCAACCTTGACAGTGTTGTAAGTGTTGTAGCCTTCGAGATCACGCTCATACAGCTCCATAGAGAGGTAGATCTGTGCCTCAGGAAGCGGAACGTTCACCTGGAGTTCTGTATAGAAGTCGTCACCGTTGTAGTCTACACCATAAACGCAGAGCATATATGCTGTGCCTGGCTCTACAGTCCAAGTGTCAGTGTAAGTGTTGCCCTTTCCGTAGCCATACTCGGAAACATACTTCTTCATTCCGTCGATACCGTTTTCAGAGACGTAAGTCTTATAGTCTGAAAGCCTGTAAAGATCGTAGAGATAGAAGTTCACGAGAGACTCGTCACACTCCATACGGATGTTCACAGAATATGGAGAGAGGCCGTCGACTGTGCAGTTCACTGTCTGTGAAGACTCGCCTGGCTTATCCATCTCGAACTGGATGATCTCAGGCTTCTCGCCCTCAACCCACATACCAGTCTCCTCATCGAACAATGCCGCAGCAGCATAATATCTGATGCCGGGAACGAGGAACACTTCTCCACGGACCTCGCTCTCCTGACCTGCATACCAGTCGATGGTCTGAGAATCCTTTCCGAGTGATCCGTATGTCGCGAGAAGGTTGAGGATGAAGACGCTCGCGTCGAACTCCTCACCGCTTGCCTCTGCGATATACTTGTTCATCTCGTAGTTGTACTCGAAGAACCAGCCCTCGAAGTATGTGTGGAGGAATGCCTTGCCTTCCTCTACATTCACCTTGTATGAAAAGCCTGTCTTTGAAGAAGATACGAACTCAAGCATCTTAGGGATGCCTGCGGTATTCATAACGAGCGAAGCAACATCGCTGTAGTAATACTTGTCGTTTGACTTTGTTCTTGAAGCCGCATAGACAGTGTACTCTGTCTCAGGCTTGAGGTTCTCAACCTGATGCGCGATAGGCTCGGTTGTCGCAGCAAAGACCTCTCCGGTCTCGAAAAGCGTCTCCGCTGTGATTACAAGAGTCTCCTCTGTAGTGTTTACACAGAGGTAAGCGACTTCCTCGGCATTTGCAGCCGAAAGGTAGAACTCCACCTGTGAATCGGTTGCGATGCCCTCTGTAAGAGTCACTTCACACTTGATCACCTCTGGCGGTGGCTGGTTTGTACATCCCACAAGGAGAAGTGCAAGCGTGCTGAACAAGCAAAGAATATATTTTTTCATAGTCGTTGAGGATTATTTGTTGATTTCTGCCTTTGACTCAAGAAAGAGTTCGTCCATCTGCACCTGGTCGATGAGTGAAGGAGAGTCGATCATCACGTCGCGGCCCTGGTTGTTCTTAGGGAATGCGATGTAGTCACGGATAGTCTCCTGTCCACCGAAGAGTGAACATACGCGGTCGAAGCCGAATGCGAGACCGCCGTGTGGAGGTGCACCGAACTTGAATGCGTTGATGATGAAGCCGAACTTGTACTCTGCATCCTCCTTAGAGATGCCGAGAACCTCGAACATACGCTCCTGCATTGCTGCCTCGTGGATACGGATAGAACCGCCACCGAGCTCAGTACCGTTGAGAACGAAGTCGTATGCGTTTGCACATACCTTCTCGAGGTCTTCCTTCTTGTCGCTGTAGAAGAGCTCGAGGTGCTCTGGCTTAGGAGCTGTGAACGGATGGTGCATAGCGTAGAAACGCTGAGTCTCGTCATCCCACTCTACGAGAGGGAAGTCAACCACCCAGAGAGGTGCGAAGTTGAACGGATCGCGGAGACCGAGTCTGTTACCCATCTCGATACGGAGTACGCCGAGCATGTTCTGGGTCTTTCTCTTTGCACCGCACATAACGAGGAGCATGTCGCCCTTCTTCGCGCCAAGGCGGTCAGCGACTGCCTGGAGCTGCTCAGGAGTGTAGAACTTGTCGATTGA
>JAFYXE010000049.1 GCA_017546275.1 Bacteroidales bacterium
CTGCGCACGATGTCTCCCTCCGGCCACACGGTCGCTACAGTCAGGGTGTGCAATCCTCCTTCGTACGGATTGACATCCCTGATGTCCGCACATCCGGCCGCCAGGAGAATCATTGACACTATGTATAATATCTTTCTCATTAAAATTTCAGTCTACAGGTGAGGCCATAATAGAAGGCTGGTGTGAAGATCGCTCCCACGCCGGTCGCCAACGACTTGACATATGGTCTTGAATTCGTAAAGTTATTCGCAAAGAAGGACAGCGACACGTGATCGCCGATCTCCTTTGTGATGCTCAGGTTCGCCGACATGTACATTCCGTATCCGTCCTGGGCGAACGTATAGATGTTGTCTGACTTCAGTATGAGGTTAGCAAAGTCAGGATCAGCAGCCTGCGCCGTCGTAAACGGGTGCACATTGCCATCCAGGTCTATGTATGATACCGGATAGATTGCTGTGTATGAGTTTCCGTCGTAGATGTTTCCTCCTGTCGGGTTGTTGTCTATCTCCGACACTGTGAACGCATAGTCCGCACCGTTGTACTGTGAGAGGTTGCGGCTGCGGCGGAGTACCGTAGCCTCCAGACGGCAGGTGATGATGATTCTCGCCTGCGGGATGTGGGTAATCGCAGTGAGGTTGGCATCGAGGTTATGCGTGATCTTTCCGTTTGTCACGGAGTCGTCGTTTCCGCCGTTGGCGTAGATTCCCACATACTGGTATGAACGGTTAGGCAGCGTCGTATGTGACCAGCCGTTCTGGTAGTATGCGGACAGCTGCTCGTTCAGATACTTGGTGTAGGTGTATGACGCATCGAGTCGGAAAGTGGTCCTGAGCGGCTTGATTTCAGGGAATTCCACAATGAGTTCGGCTCCGGCTCTCTTTACGTCAGCGCCGTTGTTCTGCTTTGTGGACTTTGCGAAGGTGCGGTCTGTCACCTTCACTTCCATAGGTGTCCAATACTCGTCGTCATTGCCTCTGACATACATCATTCCGGTCTGCTCGTCCACGATGATCTGCGGATTGTCCGGCATAGTGAAGCCGTCCGGACGCTGGAGTATGTCATATGAATAGGCCTCGTAGATGTTCTGGAAATTGTACGGACCCTTGGTGATGTTGTAGAATCCTACCAGAGACATCTTGAAGCCTCTGAAGGATGCGTCGATGCCGAACTCCGAGTTGCTGTTGCGCTGCCAGCGGAGATCCGGGTTGTACACGACTGTGTACGGTTGAGTGTAATAGATGTAGCTTGTCTGCTCGCCGTGCGAGAATCCGTAGGTCTGGATGTCGCGGTACTCCTGCTTAGGATAGAGGATGTAATATGACGGCAGTTTTTCAGTGATGCCCCAGCCTCCTCTTACCGAAAGACCGTCTGTCAGCTGCCACTTCGCATTGAAACGTGGCGAGAAGGTGGTCTTGTTGTTATAGAGGGAGTTCCTGATGAACACGTTCTCCATTCGGAGACCTGCAGTGATCTCAAGCTTGGTCTTGGCGACAGGAATCGCGATGTCCTCTTCTGCATACACCGAGAGGTTGTGCATAAAAGGATAGTCTGTGTAAGGACGTGGCCTATAGCCGTTTGCAGCCAGCGAAGGGTCTTCATAGTACTCGCCCTGACCCACGTTGCCGTTGGCCTTCCACTGCACTCCGGCCTTCAGGACGCTCTTGTAGCCGTCCCAACGCTTGTGCCAGTTGTACTTCACCGATGCGGCGAAGTCAAGCTCCTTGGAGTCTATGATCTGGTCTGAGAAATAAGTCAGAGGGAGACGGTCCGCAATGTAATAACCTTCCTTCTCCGCGTGTACTGCCGGCTGGTTCGATGCGTACGACTCGTACTTGTGGAATCTGTACAGATTGTCGTTGAAGTTCACTGACGCGTCGAACTTGAGGTTTGTGATCCAGTCCTTGTTCAGCATCCAGCTCAGCGAGGTGTTCGCCCTGAACACATTGTCGCGCTCCTTTTCGTACTCTCCCGTATATCCGTCCGGGTCGTCCTGGCTGTTCATTCCTCCGATGTTTCCGGAGAAGCCGGCCTCGAAGCGGAGCGAGTTCGCGAAGTTGTTGCTGTAGTTCAGCGTAATGCCTGTGCGGTTGTATGATTCGTATGGCGAGATGAGCTTCTTCACAGCACGAGCCCATTCCGCACTAAGGTTCAGGATTCCGTTATCTTCCTGAAGGTCAATACCTTTTGAAACGGATGCCTGGTATGTGCGCGGGTTTACCGCAAAGGTCACATTCGTAGGAGTACGGCCCTTCTTCGTGTTGATCTTCACCATTCCGGAGTTAAGGTCTCCGTACTCGGCAGATGGCACTCCGGTAATGACCTCGATGGATTCGATATTGTCGACGGCCACGCTTCTTGTGTCCACGCCTCCCATCTCACCGAAGGATGCGTTGTTTCCGAGTCTCACTCCGTCCACCTCGACGGCCGTTCCGAAGGCTGCGTTTCCGGTGGTGGCACCTCCCTCGCGGAGAGAGAATGCGTTTTCGCTAGTAAGGTCAGGGTTTACGGTCTTTCCGCCCGGAAGCAGAGCCGCAATATCGGTTGTATTCGACAACTGCAGATGATTGAGCGCATCGCGGCCGAGGCTGTGGGACGTGCCGAGCCCGTCCTTGGCCTTCTGCGCTGTGACCACCACCTCGTCAAGTGCAAGCGAACTTTCGTGCAGTTTCAGCACGATGTCCACGACGTCCTTCTTTACATCGATCGCGACCGAGGCATTCACATAGCCGAGGCAGGATGCCTCAAGCACATATTCGCCCGGCTGCACATTCTCGAACGTGAAGTTTCCGTCGATGTCTGTGGTGGTCCAGAGATAATCGTCTCCGATTCTGACCGCCGCTCCCACAACGGGCGCTTCGGTCTTTGCCTCCAAGACGCGGCCCTCCACCAGGCGCCCCTTCGGAGCGCCCGATGCAGCTGCTGCGATGAATATGCTCAGCAGCGATATGAGTAGTCGTCTTGTCATCTGCGATGTCTGGAAATTATCTCACTTCAACGACCTTGCCGTGATCGTTTGCCACAGCCTCCTTCCACTTTGCGGTGTAGCCTGGCTGAGTGATCTTTGCAGGGATGCAATCAGTGTGCTCGTTTGTGACGAATGTTCCGTCCTCGTTCTGAGCCTTTACGTTTCCGTCGATGAACTTCACGAGAAGGAGCTGCTCAAGCTCAACCCACTTGCCGAAGATCTTCTGTGCGTTGTCCACAGAGAATTTTGTGAGGTAGTCGCGCACTGAAGTGTAAGGCTCAACCACCTTGCGGCACTTGTCGTTGCGGCGGATCTGCTTGCGCGGCTTCTGGTCAGCCTCCTTGTAGAGGGCGAGAGCCTGCTCGTCAGCCTTTGCGACAGCCTCCATCATCTCTGCCTCCCAAGCGTCGATGGCAGCATCCACAGTAGGGAACATAATGTTGTATGCCTTGTAGCAGGCGTTCGCTACACGGTTTGTCATCCAGAACGCTGAAGTAGGAGAGTATGTGATCATATCGCCGTTGCCGACACGGAAGCACTCAGGAACCTCTGTTGTGCAAGTGTAGATAGGTGTAAGATAAGAGGTTGCAGCATCATCGCAGCCGAACCAGTTGATACCGCCGATCTCGTCTGGAAGCCATCCGCGTGACTGTCCCACGAACCAGAAGCCTGTCTGCTGTGTAGCGATTGCTCTCTCGTTCATATACTCCTTTCCGTCGTGCTCGAAGCCCATAGGTCTCCAACGGTATGGAAGAGCGTTTCCGCCGGCTCCGATGTCCTGGGTCATATCCATAGGTGTGCCCTCGTAGTGGTCGCGCATAACGTCAGCCACGTCCTTTACGCTGATCTTGCGTGAAGGCTTCACGAAGAGAGGGAATCTCTTTGTCTTGTCCCATCCCATCGCATAGTCGATGTA
>JAFYXE010000050.1 GCA_017546275.1 Bacteroidales bacterium
CGAGGCTTGTAGGCTCATTTGAGAATCCGGCATTTCTACCGTCCCTTGTCTTTCCTTCCTGTGAGAAGATGAGCGAGTAAGGAGCCCATATATCAAGCTTCGGATGCTTCAGGATCCACTCAGGGAGGCGTCCGGTGAAGCGATTGAAGTTGATAGCGAAGAACTTGGTGTTCGGCAGAACCTTCGGAACATTCCTGAGTTCCACCGGAAGCTCGGTCAAACCGACAGCAAGAGAGTCCTTGAGTTCCTCGAATGTCCATACAGGAAGACCGTCCTCAGTCATTTCAGGGAGTTCACCCTGGAGATAGTTCACCGAAAGTCTCAATGTATCGAGGGTGTCCCAGGTGAGGATCTTCTTGAATGCACGCATACCGCTTTCAGTGTTGAGATCTTCATCAATGAAACCACCGATGTTATCTCTTGTGTCATTGCTGAGATCATATACGGTATAACGCTGGTTCGCATTCATCACCAATGCGTGGAGATTAGGGAAGTTCTCCTTGCAGAGGATATCCGGAAGAGACTGGAAACAGTTTGAACTGAGGTCCAGATATTCAAGATTCTTGAGGTTCACGAAATCAGGATGCAATGATGTGAGACCGTATGCACCGATTGTAAGTCTCTTGAGGTTTGTCAGTTTTGTGATATGCTCACCTGTATCAAGGCTGCGGAGGAAGTGGTTCGCGTTCGAATAGATCACAATCTCCTCAGCTGCTGTAAGATACTGGATCTCAAAAGGAATGACCTCCTGAGTCTTGAACATAAAGAACTGAACATATTTCACACGTCCCTTGTTCGGTCCTGACTTCCAGAGTTTCACGTTTGTCCAATATTCCATCTTCTCTGCAGTATCGAACTCAGTGAACGAACCGAGTGCACGGCTTACTGCAAGAATTGCAAGCGAGTCGCCGGCAGGCGTATTTTCCGGAATCGGAAGCGCAGCCTTCTGAACGATCTTGAGGCCGTCCTGCTTAGCCATATGTACGTCTTCCTTAGGCTGGAACACCACATCAGCAACACGCTCTACATCACGTGAATTGACCTTCCACTCGAAGCGGACAACTGTCTCGCGAGGTCTTGATCCTCTGTCGAGGTTGAGATCAGCCTTTGTGAATGAAAGCCAATTTGAAGTTCCTTCCGGAAGTATCACATCAAAGTCAACGTTTGCCTTGACCTTTACATCGAACTTTCTGTCGTTATATCCGGCATAATCCTCAACATCCTTACGAGAATCCTTGAGGACGATCTGATATTCGTATCCTTCCTGAACCACCTCGAAGTCCATCTTGTCATCCGAGTTGTCGAGGCTCTGGATACGTACCACACCGGTACGCTGCTCAAATACAAGTGTAGAGTCTACAATGATGCTGCACTTCTGGGATCCGCGACCGTTTGCTGGTGAGACCGAAATCCAAGGTGACTCGGTCATAGCGACCCAACTTCCTGAAGCAGAGACATTGAATGCTCTCTCGCCACCGGCAGCTCCCACAGTAATTGTATTCTCATCAACGCCGAAGTCAACGAAACTCTCCTGTCTGCAGGATACTGCAGCAACAGCGAGCACTGCTATGATAAATGTCTTTTTCATATTCATATCCTCCCGCATTAATATAAAAGTATGTCACAATTCAGGATATTCTGTGTCTTGTCATAGATGAGGATATATGCACCCTGCTGGATAGCATAGCAGATATCAGATGCATCGAAGACAATGTTTGGATTATCACTGATGTCAAGATAATAGCAGATAGTAGAGATCGTATCCTGGATCTTGCCGAAGTTGTTGGATCCGAGATACAGACCGCGGAGACCTCTGTGCTGATAGATTCCCTCCGGCCAGTCTGAAAGGCATCTTTCGCCATCCGCATCCCTCTGCGAACGCAAAGCGAAGACAGTGAGATACTGGCTGTCCAACGGTTCCCAAGGGAACTCCTTGAACCTGTTGAAAGACAACTCCACACCGTAAAGATATGGAAGGTTGCCAGCGTGCATCTCCCAAGGAAGATCGCTGAGGTCGTTGTACGAAAGATCGAGTGAAGTAAGGAACTTCGAGTTTTCATACAGGAATGCCTCGCCTGGAATTTCCTCAAGATTGCATCCTCGAAGGTTCATATACATCACGAGAGAATTCGACTTGGCGAACTCCACCGGGTATTTTGTAATGGTAGGGTTGTTCGCAAGAGTGAGAGTCTCCACGTTCACACCCTTGAAGTTGTCACCGTTCTGCACAGAGGATATCTGGTTGTATGAGAAGTCGATTGTCACGATAGTGTAGATCGACTTCGCCGAGAAGATGTCCGGGAACTCTGTGAGTCTGTTGTTTCTTGCAGAGAATGTCTCGGCGTCCTCCATAAAGCAGAAGATACCGTTCTCATCCACAGGGAAGCCTGTCAGTTTGTTGTTGTCGAGATACAGCTGAACCGGCTTGATATCTGTTCCCCAAGCTTCCTCGATAAACTGGATGTTGTTTGAAGAGAAGTCGAGAAGACCGATCTTCTTCATATTCTTGATCTCCTTAGGGATGACCTCAAGCTTGTTTCCAAGGAAGTAAAGAATCTGAAGTTTCTCCTTAGAAGGACCTGTAGCAAGACCTTTGAGGCCCTTCAAAGCCTCTTCAGCACTCCACTGAGGGTTGCAGGCAAGGTTTGCAGACACAAGCGAAGGCATCTTTGTAAGAGCCATCGGGAATTCAACCATCTCAGGACAGTTGTACACCTCTATGTCAGTGAGGGATGCAAGCTTCGACATCTCCATCGGAAGAGTTGTGATCTTGCTGTTGGCGATAAAGAGCTGCTCGAGCTTTGTAAGATTGCCGAACTCGGCAGGAAGGCTGAGAAGGCCGTTTGTGATCTTGCCGGCAGACATATCCTTAGGCTGGATAAGCGAGCGTCCTGTACCTGTCTCTATAACCTCCGACTCGTTCATTGTCCTGTAGTACTCTGTCTCAGGAATGAAGATGTCGTTCTCTGCAAGAGCTCTTGCAACAGGCTCCGACATAGGTGTAGCAGGATGGAGAGAACTCATATACTTCTTGTGTCTTTCCATACGGTTCTTTGTACCGGCACCTGGCTCAATGGTAGGGTCGTACTGAGAAAGGTTGCTGTCATTGTGAGAACCGAGATAAAGCTCCACAAGCTCTGTAAGCTGACCGATTGCAGCAGGCATATGGCCATAGAAACCGTAACCGCTGAAGTTGATCATAGCGATACGTCCGTTCGAATGGAGGGATACACCAGGCTGGTCGCCCCAAAGGTCCGGGTCCTTGTTGAAGTCCCAGTTGGTTCCCACAGGATAGTCCTCGCCATTGTAGTACCACTCCTCACCGTGAAGAGCCTTCCAGATCTCATACAAGGCATAATAGTCCTTGATGTACTCGTCGCTTTCATAGAGCTTCACCGGAACTTCAGCCTCGGTAGTCTTGTTGTCTGCAACTTCGAAAGTAGCGCTTACACGTGAATTCACCTCAAGGAGACTCTTGCTGTCATCATATACTGCATACTCCTCGATGGTATATTTTCCAGCTCTGAGGGTAAGAAGAGTGTCACAAAGCATTGTAGACACCTGATATCCGTCCTCAACATCATCAGTCTCGTCGAAATGGATCGAGAACTTTGCAGGAAGTTCCTCAAAGACAGTCTTGACGCCCTCCTCAGATCTCACAGTGATAGAAATCTCCTTGATTTCGTCGAAGGTATAGGTGCGTACTGCAGCCTTTGTCACAGGGTTTGACTGGAAGTCGGACATATCCTTCACAAGTGTGAATCTCACCTTGCCTCTCTCCACTACATCAGCAAGAAGGTCGTGTGTCACGAGGCCACCTGCCACGATGTCAAACGAGGTGTGTCCCTCGCCTGGAGTTCCCTCATAGATGACCTTGTCGAGTTTGTCATAAAGAGAGAAGGTCAACACCTTGTATGAACCTGCAAGAAGCTTAAGCTTGCCGCTTCTCATTCCGAACTCCGCAGCATCATCGTTGGCCGCCTCGGTCACGAGTGTCTGCGAGATCTGGTTGCCCTCGAAACTGAGGACGACCTGGATCTTGGCTACATCCTTGAGGTAGTCGAGCTGACCGTCAGCCTTTGTCGCCTCGTATGAAGCCTCCTTGTACAGTTTGAACTGCACATATCCATATGTGTGCTCGCGGTAATCAGGCTCTTGTTCCTTGACACAGGAAGCAAGGGCCATCACTGCAAGCACCCAAAGGACAATATTACGTAAATATCTCATATTCAATCTTGTTATTCAGATCATTAACGGAGATCAATTGTACATACAAGAACGAGAATTGTCTCATCCGAGGAATCAGTAAAGATGATGTTTCCGCGGAGATACTCCTTTCCGTCAGGAAGCATATAGATCGTAACGCCACCGTCAACGAGGGCAACTCCTCCGAGAACGCCGTTGACGAATGTCTCGTCATACTTGGTCTCATTGACGCTGAAGTTGTGACGGAGAGCATAAGGGTTTACAGTATGCTTCTTCACCGATGCAGGGATAGAGATCGTCATCGGCATATTCTCCATTGTATACTGCAGATGGTAAAGAAGAGCATTTCCCTCTCTGTATCTGCTGAAGTCAGGATTGTCGTACACATTCTCGAGTGTAGCACCTACCATAGGAGCATAGATTTCGCTCTCACCGATGAATGCCACATCAGCGACCTCTCCGATGACCTTCTCAGGATCGAGAGTACATCTGATCACTGCAAGTACATTGTCTGAAGCGCCATAGAATACAACGTAACCGATTGACTTGGTCTCTGCAACCATATCGATAACTCCGCCCATCATATCCTCGTTGAGAGTGCAGCTGAGGAAGAAGTCCTCCGAACCTGTCATATCGTTCTTGGTCTGGTCGAACACCTTATATGACGACACTGCCGAAGTGAACATCATTCTGGCCTCATCTCTTGCATACTGGTTTGTATAGAGAAGCTCATATGCATACTTGGTCTCGCCAAAGGCTGTCTTCAATGCAGAATCCTGAGACACGTTGAAGCTTGCGCCCGCATTGGCCATTGCAGAAGGATTCGAAAGCATAGCCACGAACTCCTGATCGCTGGAGAGCTGGGTCACAGCCACCATATACTGCTTGAACTCTTCCTTTACGCCTTCCGCATCGAAGAGTTCAGATGCCGATGCTGTAACTGTCGGAGGGAGGAAGAAAAGAGCAGCATATCTGTTGTCACCCTCATTGAGTGATGCAGACACATTGAACCTTCTCTCCTGAAGCACCTCAGCTCCTGCTGCTGTATCATATGCAGCAACATCAAGAGCAAGCCAAGCCGGAGCCTCTGCCGAATATGAAGTGCCATCGCTGCCGAGAGCAAGAACTCTCACATCAGATGCACCTGAAACATAGCCGCTTGCAGGGCCGTCGATGAAACCTGTCGAAACTCTGAACTGTCCTGCATAGTTGAACACTAGTTCTGAAATGCCCATATCCATCTTGTATGAGAAGATATCTTTGCATCCTGGGATAGAGATGGCATACTCCTTCACCACGTTGGTGCCTGCCATAAACTGGATCTTTCCATCAGCAGCATCAAGAGGATACTCTGACGGCACACCAAGAATATTGAAAGATGTAAGTCCGACACCGTTCTCAGGCACATCGATCTGAGCCCAAACCGGAGTCTTGACTGTCCAGTTATAGTTCGCATCCACCTGTACAGGAAGTCTGAAGTCAGAACCGGTCCAGATGAGATTAAGCTTCTGAGCCTCAGTCTCCTCGTAAAGATAACCGCTTCCGTCCTCCTTGAACTGGATCTCGCCGTCAGTCACCACTGCAGCATAGAGAGTAAGGGTCTTGTCCTTTGAACTGCGGACAAGCTTTGCGATTACCTGAGACTCGTTGCCCATCTTGAGAGTAACCTCGCAAGAGCGGTCTGTATCGAATTCCTCTGTTGAAGATACGCCGAGTGTGACAACATTGTCACCAGCCTTGCCTTTTACACGGTAAAGCTTGAATGTACCGTCCTGAATCCAGAACCACTGAACTGAGTTCTCAGGAACTGTAAGTTCCCAATCAAGATTTGCGTTGAAAGCGAGCTCGACAGTCTCACCTGGTTCTACGCTGTACTCCTTGAGTTCAGGGAATACTGGCTTCTGGTCGTCTGCATTGCCCTCCTGGTTGCAGGAAATAACCATCATTGCAACTGAAGCAATGATTACGCTGAATGATTTAAATATATATTTCATAGCCTTTTTTCTTTTTCGGTTTACATTCCTTCTCTCTTGAGTCTCTCGGCTTCTTCATCCGAGATCCACTCCATAATATTGTAGAAGTGTCCTACGGTTCCTATGGTTTCGCCAAGGTTCTCCACATAGAATTCCGCCCAGATGTAGAGGTAGCTTCCGCAGGAATAGAATGATGACTCGCTGAGCGTGCTGCTTCTGACAAGGATCCTGTCATCGCCGTGGGCAGTTCCGAAGAACGAGCCCTCATCGCTGGCTACCTGATCGTCCTCCATAGTCACAAGAGGTCTCATAGGATCCTCCGGATGGAATGTCATAGTGACGTCATAACCGTCGTTGAGCCAGTTGCGGCAGATGATCATATTCTCCTCTGTAGGATGCTTCTCTGTATAGACCAGCTTCTGGTATGCTCCTGTAGGGCTGTAGTTGTACAGGAACATCGAAGTGAAGACACAGTATCCTGTGAAGTTGTTTATGTCGAACGGACAGACCTTCATAAGGACAGCCTTGGTCTGTTTGCCGTACATAGGCATCACAAGATTGTCGTCCATAACGAGGCTGAGCTGGAATCCGAGAGAATCCGATGCCTCGATGTTGTCATAGATACCCTTCACAAGAATATCCGCACGAAGTTCGCCGGCCTTGATTGTGACAGTGTTCGACTGAAGTCTGTAATGCACATTTTCGATTGCATTGTTTCCTTTGTCGATGATCTCTACTCCGATGGTACGGTCGTAGTCACGGGCAACTGTCGATACAACCGGTATGTTGAAATACTCGACATCCTGCTGAACCGGATATGTCGCGATTGTGTCGGCGAACATAATGTACTCAGCGTCGTCGTATGTCACATACCTCTCGTGGCAGGCGGTCATCCCGGCCACCGCCACAATGAGCATTGTCATATATCTGATTATCTGCTTCATAATTATCTGTTGCTGTCGTTAGGTTGAATCTGTGAGCCTGGAGATGCGATCTCGTGGTTAGGGATAGGCCATACGAAAAGAGGGTTTCCTGCCTCGATCTTGAGCGAACTGCCTTCAGACTGGCAATGCGTCTGTGGAGTACGCTCAAAGCCTTTGCCCCAACGCTTCAGGTCGTGAAGGCGGAAACCTTCCATATAAAGTTCACGCACACGCTCGTCAGAGATGGTCTCAAGCCAGTCCGATGCCTTCAATGACACAGAGCCACCGCTGGTAAACCTTGTCTTGCGCAGATCCGAAAGGTCGGCTGATGCGGCAGAGAAAGCGCCTTTTCTGCAATAAGCCTCCGCACGGATGAGATACTGCTCGGCAAGACGGAGGGGCTTAGGCATATTCACGTGATAGATGAGATTTGCCATAAGGGTCTCGTTGCCGTAGTACTTGACCAGAAGCGGCCAGGTCAGCTGATGAGGATATCCTGTCTGCAAAGTCGCGAAATATGCAGTATATCTCGCGTCACCGGCATCGTAAAGGTCGAGAGCCCACTGTGCCGGTACGTAGTCAGGATAGTAGTAGTAATAGTCTGTCGTGAAATTGAGGAACACCGATCCCTGGGCACCGCCGTATGAAGTCTGGGTATAACCTATTCTCCAGATGTTCTCATAAGATGTATCGTTTGTCCAGAGGTAATCCAGATAAGTCTGGCTCGATGTCACATAACTTCTGCAGGTAGCAAGCTGGAAAGCATTTGAAGCGATAAGTATCGATGACTCCTCGATAGCCTTGTCCCAATCCTGCATATAGAGAGCCACACGGGCGTGGATGGCGTGGGCAGCAGCGTGAGTGAAATATGCTGCATCGAAGTAGTCATACTCCTCCTCAAGAAGTTCCTCCGCTTTAGCAAGGTCGCTGAGTACAAACTGGTAAGAGTCATAGAGGCTTGCACGCTTCTTTGGAGCCTCACCGAAATATGAATCGGCGAGAACGACTCCGAGCTCCGACTCTGCAGTGGCAGGATCATAGGCCTTGCAGAAGCATTTGATAAGCTCGGAATATGCCAAGGCTCTGGCGCAATACACTTCACCGGTGTAATAGTCCAAAGTCTGGATGGAAGCATCGTCGGTCATAGAGCTGCGGAGCTTCTCCACCTGATCGAGGAAGAAGTTGCATCGTCCGATGACTCTGTAAAGAGACGCATACACAGCCTCAACCTCGGAATTTGTAGAACGGATGTCCCACTGCCAGATGTTTCCGAATGTGTTGGTATTTCCCTGCACCGCATATACGAGGTCAGACTGGATGTCCGGACACAAAGTCAGATATCCGCTGTAAAGTCCGCTGCTCATATATGCTGTATATATGCCTGTCAAAATCTGCTCGGCGTCGTTGAGAGTCTGCATACTCTCAGACTCCGGAATGTAATCTCCCGGAACCTTCTCCAAGCACGAAGACAGACCGAGGACGACTGCAGTCACTGCAGCCATTCTCATAATTGTCATATATATATTCTTCATCATAGTCATACTTTAGAACATTATGTCAAGGCCGAAGGTGAACTGACGCGACATAGGATACTGAGCCGCATATACATTGGCCACTCCCTCAGGATCGAGACCTGAGAAGTTGGTGAATGTCAAGAGGTTCTGTCCCTGGGCATATACTCTGAGACCTCTGATGAAGCCTGTCTTCCTGAGAAGATCAGAAGGAAGGGCATAAGCGAGCATCAGGTTCTTGAGACGGAGGAATGAAGCATCCTCGAGAAGTCTGCTGTCGAACTCTGTATATTCGCCGTGGCGAGGAATATCCGTGATATCACCCGGCTGTTTCCATCTGTTCAGAAGTCTGCTTGACTGATTGTATGTCATAAAACGTCCGTTGGACTCGTCGAAGTAACGGTCGTTGTTGATCATCCAACGGTCACCCACCCAGCTGAACTGCGCACTGAGGCTGATTCCCTTCCAGGAGAGGGTCGTACCGAAACCTCCCTGCCAAGGTGCGTGGTATGTCTTTCCGATCATAACCTTGTCCTCATCGCGGAGTTCATTGGTAATGTTGCCGTCTTTGTCATACCAGAGAGCATCTCCGTTTGCAGGGTTCACACCTGCATAGCGGTTGATGAAGAACTCTCCTACAGGATGTCCCACAACGAGCTTTGTGCTTGTGTTCGAAGTCTCGTACTCGTCCACACCGTTGTAAAGTTCTGTGAGCCTGTTGTGGTTGTATCCCACATTGGCATTGACTGACCAAATGAAGTCCTTTGTCTGGAGCACTGTAGCGTTCACATTGAGCTCTACTCCCCTGTTGACCATAGCACCCACGTTCGACCACTGATATCCGTAGCCGTTCGACTGGGAGTAAGCCAATGGCACAGACATCAGCATATCTGTAGTCTTCTTGTTGTAGAGTTCAAGATCCACATTGAGTCTGCTCCAGAAACCGAGGTGGAATGCAAGGTTGGTTGTCCAGGTATTCTCCCAAGTAAGGTTCTCATTACCCGGCTGGATAGGCGCAACTCCTGCATCACCCACATAGTCAGAGCCGCCGCCGATAAGTGCAAGATGCTCATAGTTAGGGATTTCCGAGTTACCTGATGTACCGGAGCTGAATGCAGCCTGAGCCATAGTCAGCCAGCTGCGGGTACCGGACATAAAGTCCTCATTTCTGAGGTTCCACATAAATCCGACTGCGCCGAACACACCCCAGCGGTTGTTCTTTCCGAAGCGTGATGAACCGTCGGTTCTGAGGGATACCTCTCCGTAATAACGGTCTGCAAAATTGTACTCTGCACGTCCGAAGAAAGACACGCGCGAATAGTCAGAATCTGCAGTACTTGTCCACGAGGTCACTCTGGTACCGGTAGAAACATCTGTCAGGAGAGAGTTGTTCTGTCCTGCAGTGCTGAGGCTGAATGCCTCGAGATGGTAATCCTGCCACTCGTGACCGAGGAGGAAGTTGAAATCGTGGATATTATCGATATCGAAACGGTAGGTCAAGGTGTTTGAGAGCTGGAGGTTCAGACCGTCAGTAGAACTTCTTGCCGCACTACCCTCGCCCTGGTTAGGAGCGTAATCAGGGAATGACTGGCTGAAGCCTGTAGTGTGAGAGTAATCCACACCGAACTGAGACTTGAACACCAGGTTCTTATAGAGAGTAAGTTCTGCGAACATTGTTGAGAACACCTTGTATTTCTTGTAGACCAGCGGATTGTTCTCCAACCACTCGAGAGGGTTCTGGCCTGAGCCTGTCCAGGTTCCGTCATTGATGGATGCAAGAGAGCCGTCTGCCTTGTACGGATTCCAGTACGGAAGCATAAAGCGGGCAGCCGAGATTGGAGTCACAAGTGTATATGCTCCTTCGTCAGCCTGCTGGATATCCTGATAGTTGAACATAGTGTTTGTTCCCATCTTGAGCCATTTTGCCATCTGCTGCTCAAAATTGAAACGCATCGAGTAACGTGTGAACTGGGAACCGGGGGCAATACCCTCCTGATCGTAGTATCCACCTGAGAAATAATAGTTTGTAGTCTCTGTGGCACCTGACACAGAAAGTTCGTGACTCTGGAGCATAGCCGCATCATTGAAGACAGCCTCCATCCAGTTCACGTCTGTCTTTGACAGATAGTCGTAGTTCTGACCTGCAGTCAGACCGAGTTCCTTCTCGTACTGGATACGCTCCGCAGTTGTCATAAGGTCCCAATTGCCGTGGGCAATCGCCGACCATCCCATCTGCATACGGTAATTCACATTTGGCTGAGACATATTGCGGCCTCTCTTCGTTGTGATGACGATCACACCGTTGGCTGCACGCGCACCGTAGATCGATGTCGACGACGCATCCTTGAGCACCGACATACTTTCGATGTCGGCCGGATTGATCGTATTGAAATCCGAAGCAGAGATTGCCACACCATCAAGGATGTACAACGGAGATGTACCCGAGTTGATGGAGTTGGTTCCACGTATTGTCATAGTTGCAGAAGCACTCGGCTCACCTGTGCTTGAAAGCACGGTAAGACCGGCCACCTGTCCCTGAAGAGCCTGGTCGAATGCTGCCGTAGGAGTGTTTTCAAGTTTTTCCGACTTCACAGTCGAAACCGAACCTGCCACAGTGCCTTTCTTGCGGACACCATAAGCAATCACAACGACATCATCAAGTTTCAGGCTTTCCGGCTGCATCACCACATTGTGCACAAACTCCGCTACAGACGGAACTGTGACCTTCTGATCCAGAAAACCGATACTTGAAAATACAAGCTCAGTACCCGGCTTAACCTCGATGGCATAATCTCCGTCCAGAGATGTTATGACACCGTTGCCAGGACCTGCCATCACTCCGACTCCCATCATAGGAAGTCCGTCCTCTGCCGACGTAACAACTCCAGTCACCTTTACAGACGACTGGGCAGACAGAGAAACGGTTCCTGATAGAAGAAGGATGACAGCTGCTGTAATTAACTGTTTGATCCTTTTCATCTACATATTTTTTAAACGCGCGCAAAGATACGCATAATTATATGTAAACCAACATCTCTATACCCTTATTTTCTGCCAATAAAAGCTATATCATAAGCAACATTTTCCACTTTCAGTTCACAATTGTATGTAACGTCTTCCTGGACGTGATGATACTTCAGGACATCGTAGACCCAAACGACCTCAACAGGATGAAGTTCCTTTCCATCAATGCCCTCTACATAAGCCTCGAAACGGCATTCCATCGTCACCGGATGTGCGTGATGCTCGTAGCGGTTGGAATCGGTGCCGACCCAGTTGTAAGAATCCGGGAAAGTATACGAATAGACCTCATCCATAGCCTCTTTCAGCACCCCTCCGTCCGGATTTATCGGCAGGATGAGTTTGTCAAGCGGTATACCCGTCACGGTCCTGTCAAATGTAGCCTCGCAATAATTGTCCTGGGCCTTACCAATGGTACCGTTAGGATGTGTCTGGACATAACCTGTCACGGTTCCCGAAAAGCGGCAGGTCAGGGTCAGATGGGAATCTTTTCCGATAGTGTCGTAAGTATAGATTATAAGCTCTCCTCCGTCATACTCAAGAAAGATCCTCACAGGTCCTTCCGAATCGTAATTACCTTGCAGGCGGCGTAGGGTTCCAGGCGCAACATTCGGGAACGCACCCAATTGATTTCCAGGTGAATGAAGCAGCACATCATCACTGAATGCCCATATGCCCCTATCATTGAAATCGCCATAGATTATGTCGTATTTCCGCGTGCCGTTACTGAGACTGTCTACCACGATGAGATCAGACGGTGACAGTCCATATCCGCTTACGGTGACATCCACAAGATGGTGCAATGCATCCTGAGTATGTTTGTCATATAGAAGGGCCGAACAGATGTCGTCGATATCAAGTTTCTCCAGCGGATACACCATCAGTCTCCCATCCTCAAGATACGGATCTCCGTTGCCATTCCTTTCGGACACCAGTTTCATTCCGGACACAAAGACAGGATTGAAGTCAGTCACAAAAGCCTCGGTAATGTACTTCACCCTTTTTACATCAAGACTGGATTCGACATAGTCCACAACTTCATTTCTGGATATGGCATTCCACTTATCCACAGAAGTGTTCACCTGCCAGACATCAAGATCTAGAGAAAGATTCGACGGATTATCCACGACTGCCGACAGACCGGCCGTATAATAGCCGGCCCAGCCGTTATCTACAAGTTTGAATGTAACAGGCTGAACTGCAGGACAGAACATATAGCGACAACTTATGTTATGCTCAGTTTCGCCAAGAACTGCATACACCTTTTCTGCGCCAAATGCAAGGTCTGCCAATGATGCGTTCGCAATTTCATCACCGCCATCATTCGAACAGCCGAAAACCACTTTGTAAGCGCAGCCGTCATCTTCTCTGTTGCCGTCTGTCACCTCCAATGTAAAATTTGACGCTACCCCTTTCGCATCTGACTCTATATGACCTTCAAGATCAAACAGGCTGAAATCAAAGCCATATGCATCCGCCGAATTCAAGGCATTTCCGTCCTTGTCCGTAAGGTAGACATACAGTATTTCCGGCTGTCCGTTTATTTCGCATTCAGGGATATAGGACAAAGGCTCGACATAGCCGTCTTCAGCATACTGAAATTCGCTGACAAGCATTTTTGGAAGAGATACCGAGACATCATCACATAGCATAGCAATCCTCTCACCATCAGCAGAATACAGAACAAGTTCACCCCTACAGGCCCTGACGCAGCGACCTTCCGCAATCAAGCTGTCATCCGTTCGTCCGGCATAGGTAAATTCAATTCCTTCGGAGCCTTCTCCCTCGATTTTCAGACGGCATCCTTCGAGATTTCCTTTGAGATAAGTCAACAGGTCATCAGCAAATTTCACCTTATAGAGGAACACTTCTCCGACATAGAGATCAGACATCTGGTGAAGACCTTCCTGCACAGTTCCGAATGCATAGCCGTCGCGCACTTCAACATCTGCACTGACTCTCCAGGACACCTCGTCAAGGCCGTTTCCGGTCAATGTAAGCTGCACATACATTGACGAATTGCCAGGAACATCAAAACTCCTGCAGGCATCCAGACCCAGATAAAACCTATACTTCACCGTACCGTCCAAAATGCCTCCATCAAGAAAGACACCATCCATTTCTACATATGTGCAAAGGAGAGCCTTCTGTTTGATGTTCAAAGGCACCTTTGCAGACGGATCAGTATTGTCAGGCAAAAGTACTCCCTGGCAATTCTCCAAAGTATAGAAACTTATATAATCTCCGTCATTGAGGTCAGAGAGTTCTGCCTCTGTGGCATAATCCCCGCTGAATACTTCCATAATAGATTCAGCACGGCTGCCACCCTTTCCCTCATATTTGAAAGGATGCACGGCAGAGGCACTCTGACAAAGTTTCACAGACAATATCTGAAGACGGTCAAGAGTGGTCTTGTCCACAGACAGCACTACCCGTCCTGCCAGCCTGCGCAACTGCAGCGAAACCTTGCCGCTCGCCGAATTCACATCCAGACCGGTCAACGATCCGCACATCGGAATCGTCTCATCAAGATCAGTGAGAGACTCTATCCTATAGACATATCCGTCCCTGAATTCTTCCTCGAAAACGGGGGCCGTCACCTCGCCTATATTTGCCAAGGCATAGACATTATATGTTTGACCTACAGGCAATTTCAGAGGAATTGCCTCAACATCTGAAGTATATCGGCAATTCACAAGAATACCATTCCTGTACACTATGACATTGACATCGGAAACCAGGCAATCATCAGGATTTACAATCCCTTTTACAGCAGCATCCGTATGTATGCAGAACTGCACTTCCTTAAAAGTCTCCTCATCCGAAAAATCTGAAGATTCCTGCTCGATCTCCGCCACTGAGCACCCCGCTATTATAAGCGGAACCAAAAATTTCAACGGTCTCATTGCAGTTCGAATTCAGTTACATTCTTCAGACCCGGTATTCCATAGTATGCATCGACTATGTCTCCCTTCAACGACACCTTCCTTCCTAAAAGCGAAGGATTGTCAACCAGATTGAGCGCATCCCTGAGACTGCCTGCAGGAAGCTGGACCGACAGACAGGATTTCTTGTCAGAAGTGGAAGAACGCGGTCCGAGAACCAGATTCGTACGTGATTGGAAAGGAGCTTCAAATGAAGCTGAAGACGATGTCAAGTCGCCTCCTACAATATATCCGTTCACCCACACATCCTCTTCACCGATCGAATCCAAAGCCTGCGAAACCGTCAGGGCATCAGATGAGGCAGAGCCCTTGCCATTACTTCCACCTATCACATATCCATCTGAAATCCAATGTCTTGAAGTATCAATCGACACAGATATGTCACCGACAGCAGTGCTGCCCTCACCGGTATTTTTTTCATTGGCGACAGACACGCCGAGAGACCATATTTCCTGAGCCAGCAAAGTGCGCGAGACCAGCACCTCATCCTTGCTTCCTCGGCTGAGGATGAGCGATATGCAGTCCGGCTGAAAATAGGCTATCCTCTTCTCTGAATAACTATACATAAGTTTACCCTGAGGTGATTTAAGATACAGCACCCCATCCGGGCAGGCTGTAAGAAAGCCCTTGTCAATATTCAGTTTCACTCCGGAATTCATCTGTCTGCATTGTAGCTTCACATCCGCCACCTTGCCTGCCGGCACCACCACACATTGCTCATCACCATACTGAGGTGATGCGAAGGCGGGTTTGGTAAATTCAGATGACATAGCTGAGACTACATAGTTTCCGGCAGCCACCTCGAGAGCCTCCGGGCACGCGCCATAGAGACCGTCATATATGACCTTGCCGTCGGAACATACTACCTTAAGTCTGAATCCGCTGGTATCGGGAAGACTTTCCCCAGCTCTGCTTGCCACATCTGCTTTGCCTGCAAAAGATATTCGGAGTTCTCCAGAATCCCCGCCCCCGACATCAGGCAGGCTGCAACCTGCCGCAAGACACATTGCGCAGAACGCGCTAAAGATCAATTTTCTCATATCCATTCTCCTCTTGTCTTTACTGCCGCACCATTGCGGTCGTGGGCAAATGTATATGAGTCTTCCGAAAATGTGTTAAAGAAAAAGAAAAAGATTTTTTTTCTCTTTTTTAATGCAACTTTTTCTTTTTTTTAAACAGTTTCTCGAAAAAAATTATAGACGTTGCAGACGGTTTTATATAAAAATTCACGGGACAATCGCATTCACTGCGACCGTCCCGCTACTTAACCTAAACTTAAACTATGAAAAACTTCGTCACAAAGATAATAAATTCTACCTATTGAACAATATCTACTGCACGAATTTTTGCGTATTTAAGTATCAAATTCTTTTCTCCGTGCTGTTCAAAGGCTATTTTTGCCTTCAAATCAGTCACATCGCCTGAAATTTCTATAATCTTTCCGAAACCGAAACGGTTGTGCTCTATTCTCTGACCGGCACGCAACTGCATAATCGGAGTAGGCTCAAAGTCCTTGTCCGGCACTCTGACCGGCACAACCTGCGGTCTTCTGACAGGAGTAGGCTCCACCCTTCTCTGAACAGCCGGCTGCTGAGGACGCGGCATCGTCTGCTGCGGTCTTCTTACAACCTCCGGTCTCGAAGTCTGGCCATACTGATAGCCTGGCTTGGTCGGAGCATTATCCTTTTTCCACAATCCGAACGACTGTCTCTTGACCTCTCCTTCCTCTCTTTCCTTAGACAGAGGATTAGCAACATAGGTAGGATCTATTTCATAGAGGAAGCGGCTCGGCGAGTTGGACTCGTGCTTACCGTTTCTCATTCGTGTCTGAGCGAACGAGAAGCCAACAGTCTTCTTTGCTCGTGTCATCGCCACATAGAAGAGTCGTCTTTCCTCCTCGATTTCACTTTCAGATGCCATCCAGCCTCCTGACGGGAAGATGTTCTCCTCCATTCCCACTACAAATACATATGGGAACTCAAGTCCTTTCGAAGAGTGAACTGTCATCAATGTGATCTTGTTGTTGCCCTCTTCGTCATCCTCCATATCTACTGCGCTCAAAAGAGAGATATTCTCAAGGAAGTCACCCAATGTCACAGGAGGAAGATCCGAAGCCGCAAGCTCGACTCCCTCACCGATACTTCCGTCAGCCTGCATCTCCTCGAACATCTCATTCTGACGCTCCTCGATGAAGGTCTTGACATAGTTCAGGAGTTCCTCGATGTTGGCTGTACGAGACTGTCCTTCAATACTGTTGTCGCTCTTGTAGAATGCCAGGATTCCGGATTCCACAGCCAAAGCAGCAGCTACATCATCGGCATTCTCCCTAGGTACGCGAACTGCAATCTTATTGATCATTTCACAGAACTCACGTATCTTTTTTATCGCTCCTGACTTCAGTCCATATGTTTCCAGATCATCCGCAAAAGCAGCCTTGAACAACGAAGTCTGATGTCCGTTAGCTGCGGCAGCCAAAGCCGCCAGCGATGTATCTCCGATACCTCTTGCCGGCTTGTTCACCACCCTCTTGAATGACTCGTCATCATTAGGATTCACAGCAAGTTTGAAGTATGACATCATATCCTTCACCTCGGCTCTCTCATAGAAGGAATGGCCTGAATATATGGCATAAGGAAGATTGCGCTTCCTCAGCGCCTCCTCGAGTGCACGTGACTGGTTATTGGTTCTATATAGAATTGCAAAATCCTGATACTGAGCAGATTCAGCCTGTATCCTAGTAACGATGGAAGATGCGATAAGGAGCGCTTCCTCCTGCTCTGTATAGGCCTGGATCATACGTATCTTCTCACCCTCGGCTCCCATAGAATAGCACTCCTTCGGGATTCGTGCCGAGTTCTTTGCGATGAGTGAATTCGCCGCCTCCACGATGACCTTGGTCGAGCGGTAATTCTGCTCAAGACGGAAAATATTGTGAGTCGGATAGTCTCTCTTGAAGTTCAGGATGTTCTCGATCTTCGCTCCACGGAACGCATAGATGGACTGGGAATCGTCACCTACTACACAGATGTTCCTGTGCTTCTCGCTGAGCTTCCTGAGAATGAGATACTGGGCAAAGTTGGTATCCTGATACTCGTCGACCATAATGTAGTCGAAACGTCCTGCAACGGACTCCAGAGCAGCCGGATTATCCTTAAGCAAGATATTCATATTCAAAAGGATATCATCAAAGTCCATCACACCTGCCTGCTTGCATTTATGTGCATAAAGGTCATAGATGTCCACGATGCGCGGCTTCTTTGCGGAAGCATCGTTCTGAAGAGCCACAGCATTGCGTCTGTATGCTCCTGGAGTGACAAGGTTGTTCTTCGCCATCGATATGCGCGAGAGCACATCCTTTGGTTTGTAGACCTTCTCATCCAGCTGCAGTTCCTTAAGACAGGTCTTGATCGCACTGACCGAATCGCTGGTATCGTAGATCGTAAAAGATGACGGGTAGCCGAGAGACTCCGCAAACTCCCTCAGGAATCTGATGAACACGGAGTGGAAGGTTCCCATATAGAGCCTCCTTGCCTTGTTCTCTCCCACCATCAAAGCGATTCTCTCCTTCATCTCGGACGCCGCCTTCTTGGTAAAGGTCAACGCAAGAATTCTTGATGGGTCAATCTTCTTAGTATCAAGAATATACGCAATCCTGCTCGTCAAGACCCTCGTCTTGCCCGAGCCCGCCCCGGCTACTATCAGCACAGGTCCGTCCACACAACTGACAGCGGCTTTCTGCTCGCTGTTCAGTCCTTCTAAAATAGCACTTCCGTTAGTTTCCATAATCCAAAAATTGCAAGAGCGCAAAATTATATAAAACATTGCAATCAAAAAAGGTCTTTTTACTTCGTAAATAGGGAAAAAATGCATAACTTCGCGAGCGCATTTTGAATATTTATACTCAAAACGGTTTATATAATGTCAAACAACATCTATTTGAAAAAGGGCCTCGACCTTCCGATAAGCGGTGAGGCGGCCCAGAGCACCAAGAAGGTGATCGTTCCTGACGTTGTGGCCGTGAAGCCGACCGATTTCAGAGGCCTCGTACCGAAGCTTCTGGTGAAGGAAGGCGACAAGGTCCTCGCTGGTTCACCTGTTTTGGCAGACAAGATGTCTCAGAACATCCTCTTCACTTCTCCGGTAAGCGGAACAGTTGCAGAGGTTGTAAGAGGCGAAAAGAGAAAGTTGCTTGAAGTACGCATCAAAGCTGATGCAGAGCAGGAGTATGTAGATTTCGGAGTGAAGAATGTAGCCGAGATGACTGCTGAGCAGATCAAGGAAGCTATCCTCAAGGCAGGTCTTTGGCCAGCCCTCACTCAGAGACCTTACGGCATCATCGCCAATCCTGAAGCAAAGCCAAAGGCAATTTTCGTTTCAGCATTCACTACTGCACCGCTTGCAGCTAATCCTGAGTTCGCGCTCGGAGCTGATGTCGAGTACATCCAGACAGCTGTAAACGCTCTGTCAAAGCTCACTGACGGTGGTGTTCACTTCTCTCTCAACTCTGAGAACTATTCAGGTACTCCGTTCCACAAGGTGGAGAACGTAATCCAGCACACTTTCTCAGGAAAGCACCCTGCAGGAAACGTTGGAGTTCAGATCCACCACATCTCACCTATCCGCAAGGGTGAAACCGTATGGACAGTATCACTCGTGATGCTTGCTGCCATCGGTAAGCTCTTCAGCACAGGTAAGTATGATGTAAGAAGAAAGATCGCTGTGACAGGTCCTAAGTCTATCAGCCCAGCGTACGTAGAGGGTTACCCTGGTATCGCTATCAAGGACGTTGCAGAGTTCTACAACGCAGCCGAGAACCTCCGTTTCGTAAGCGGTGACGTACTCACCGGTACAAACGTAGGAGCAAACGGCTACCTCGGATTCTTCGACAATCAGATCACTATCCTCGAAGAGGGTGACAAGTACGAGCTCCTCGGATGGGCTAAGCCTGTAAGATGCAGCCAGTACAGCTCTTCACGCACTTACTTCTCTTGGCTCACTCCTAAGAAGAAGTACGCTATGGATACAAACCTCCACGGTGGTCCACGTGCATTCGTTGTGAACGATGTATACGGCAAGGTTCTCCCTATGGACCTCTTCCCTGTACACCTTCTCAAGGCTTGCCTCGCGAACAACATTGACGATATGGAGAAGTTCGGTATCTATGAGGTGCTCGAGGAAGACCTCGCACTCTGCGAATTCGTGTGCCCTTCAAAGATCTACGTTCAGCAGATCATCACTGACGGTATCGCACTTATGCTTAAGGAAATGTGCTAAAGCTTAGAATTATGAACGGATTAAGAAATTTAGTAGACAAAATAAAGCCAACCTTTGAGAAAGGTGGCAAGCTCGGATTCCTTCATTCGACATTCGACGCTTTCGAGACATTCCTCTTTGTCCCTAACACAGTGACACGCCGTGGCGCTCACGTAAGGGATTGCGTCGATTTGAAGAGAGTTATGATTATGGTTGTGCTTGCACTCGTTCCTGCAATGCTCTTCGGTATCTGGAACACAGGTTACCAGCACAATCTCGCTTTCGGCCTCGACTGGGGCTTCTGGAACATCGTACTTTACGGTCTCGTAAAGGTTCTTCCACTTTATGTAGTTGCTTATCTTGTAGGTCTTGCGATCGAGTTCGTTTCAGCTCAGATCCAGGGTCACGAAGTGAACGAGGGATACCTTGTTTCAGGTATGCTCATTCCGCTTATCGTTCCTGTTGACGTTCCGCTTTGGATGCTCGCTATAGCTGTAGCATTCGCAGTGATCATCGGCAAGGAGGTATTCGGCGGTACAGGTATGAACATCTGGAACCCTGCACTCCTTACACGTGCATTCCTCTTCTTCTCATACCCAAGCAAGATGTCTGGAGACACTGTTTGGACCGGCGGTGTGACACGCTTCCTCAACGAGGGCGTAGCATATCAGGCAGGCAACGGTCTCGTTGACGGCTTCTCAGGAGCTACTCCTCTCGCAAACCCTACACTCGAGAACCTTCAGCCACAGCTTACAGATATGATTCTCGGTACTATCCCAGGATCTGTAGGTGAGACTTCAGTAATCGCTATCCTCCTTGGTGCTGCCCTCCTCCTCTGGACAGGCGTAGCAAGCTGGAAGATTATGGTTTCATCTGTTCTCGGTGGTCTCGCTATCGGATATCTCGGATATGCAGTAGGAGCAACTGACCTCCCTGGCTACTATCAGCTCGTTATGGGTGGTTTCCTCTTCGGTACAGTATTTATGGCAACTGACCCTGTAACTTCAGCTCAGACTGAGTGCGGCAAGTGGATCTACGGATTCCTCGTGGGTGCTCTTGCGGTAACTGTACGTATCTGGAACCCTGGTTACCCAGAGGGAATGATGCTCGCTATCCTCCTTATGAACACATTTGCACCGCTTATCGACCACTATGTGATCGAGGGCTCTATCAAGAGAAGGGCAAAGAAGGTAAAAATCGCTTAATATATATAAGGTATGAATACAAACAGTAATACATATACAGTAATATATTCGATTATCCTTGTTGTGATAGTCGCTGCGGTTCTTGCCTTTGCGGCAATGTTCCTCAAGCCTACTCAGGATGCCAATGTAAAGAAGGACACTATCGGCCAGATCCTTACAGCAGCTACATTCGCTGGCGTACAGGACGCTGACATCCTCGACACATACAAGGCGGAAATCGAATCAGCTATCCTCGTTGACTTCAATGGCGAGGAGGTAGGTACACTCAACATCGACGAGTGTGAAGTTTACGGAAACTCAGATCTCAAGAGACAGATTGCAGCAGAGCAGAAGGCTCTCCCTGTATACATCTTCAAGAACGGCGTGACAGTAGTTCCTTGCTACGGCGCAGGTCTTTGGGGACCAATCTGGGGTTATGTAGGTCTCGAGGGTGACCTCAAGACTATCAAGGCAGTACGTTTCGGTCACAAGGGTGAGACTCCAGGTCTCGGTGCAAAGATCGCTGACGAGCCTTGGTTCGCAGAGTCTTTCGTAGGCAAGGTGATCGGAGCAGGCGAAGTCCTCTTCGAGGTTGCAAAGCCAGCTAACCGCCAGCTTCCTGAAAGCGGAGTTGACGCTATCTCTGGTGCTACAATCACATCACAGGCTCTCGGCGTAACTCTCAACCAGTGGTTCGGTTTCTACCAGAACTATTTTGCAAAGAACGGCATCGCTGCTGAGGACGTTGTTGACGCAGTCATCAACGAGACCGGCGAGCTTGAGCCTGTTACAGA
>JAFYXE010000051.1 GCA_017546275.1 Bacteroidales bacterium
TACAAGATGTTTGTAGTTCTCGAGATCAGGCTGCTTCTTCGCATCGCCGCTCTTCTCGAACTCCTTTCTCTCTCTTTCGAGCACCTGGAATCCCATATAAGCCGCACCGAGGTTGTCGGAAACGCAGATGAGGTCCATACTCTTTGCCGCAGGACGGCGCTTTGCCATAAGAAGAGAAGTTTCTCCAGTAGAAGATACGCTGATAGTCAGACCGTTAGGTGACGGAACGAGGTCGAGCGACACATCCTTGTAGCCGTGCTCCTTGGCAGCGGTAACGATACCCTCCCAAAGCTCCTTGATGTGCTGGAAATCAAGCTTTGCCGAGATGCCCACGCGTACATCCATAGTCTGAGGATGAGAGAACTCAGCATAGAGTTCTCCTGTGACAGCAGTCACGCATTTGTATCCAAGGTGCTTGAGCGGGAAATATGTGAGATCGAAGTCGATGCCCTCGATGAAGGTGCGCGACTGTGAGCTGATTACGCTCTTTCCTGATGTCTCGAATCTGTTTGTCTTGTAAGGCTTGTAAGGTGTTCCTTCATAAAGCCTAGCGATTGCCTCTACTCTTCCGAGGTCTGAAAATCTCTCTTCTGCCATATTGTTATGCATTATTCGAAGTGCAAAAATACAATAAAATGTTGATTATTTCCCGTATGCCATAATCTTATTATCTTTGCAGAAGATTACCACAGTGCACCACAGTTAAAACAACGGAATTCTATGAAATACAGAGTCTCATTAGTCTTGATTGCCGTATGTGCGGCAGCTTTTCTGCTTTTAGGGGAAACTTCGGACGAGCGCAATGCCAGAAGACTGGCGAAGAGGATCGTGCCCGAATATGCCCGTAAAATCGACTTCAGACAGACCGATGACACGTCGGATGTATTCTGCATCCATTCGGAGGGAAAGAGGCTTGTAATTGAAGGAAACAACGCTATTTCGATGGCAACCGGACTCAATCATTACCTCAAGAACTACTGTGGGGTCACAGTTCCGTGGTATGCGTTCGAACCGGTTGAGTATCCTTCCGAGATGCCGGCCGTCGATGCTCACGTGCGCGTGCGTGCAAATGTAAAGGACAGGTTCTTCCTCAACTATTGCACCTTCGGCTACACAATGCCGTGGTGGAAGTGGGAGGATTGGGAGAGGCTCATCGACTGGATGGCCCTCAACGGCATAAATATGCCTCTGGCGAACACCGGCCAGGAGGCGGTGTGGCAGGAGGTCTGGCGCAGGCACGGCCTTTCTGACGAAGAGATACGCTCATATTTCACCGGTCCGGCCCATCTTGCTTGGCACCGTATGTGCAACATCGACCACTATGACGGCCCGCTTCCGCAGAGCTGGATAGACGATCAGGTGAAGCTCCAGAAGAAGATCCTGAAGAGGGAGCGCAGCCTTGGGATGCGCCCGGTGCTTCAGGCCTTCGGAGGCCACGTGCCGGAGCAGCTGAAGGAGATATATCCGGAAGCACAGATCACCGATATCCCATTCTGGGGAACGTTCCCTTCTGAAAACCTCTGCCACTTCCTTGCTCCTATGGACCCGCTGTACGCACAGATTCAGCGCGAATATATGACCGTGCAGGAGAAGATGTTCGGTACTGATCATATCTATGGAGTAGATCTTTTCAATGAGGTTGAGGCGCCGTCCTGGGATCCGGAGACTTTGGCTGAGATATCAAGGTGTGCATATGAGTCTATGGCTGCGGTCGATCCGGAGGCTGTATGGCTTCAGATGGGCTGGATGTTCTACTATGACAGCAAGCACTGGACACCGGAAAATGTAAAGGCATATCTTCAGGCCGTACCTCAGGGAAAGGTGGTGATTCTGGACTATTATCTCGAGCATACACCGGTGTGGACCCTTACAGAAAAGTTCTACGGCCAGCCTTATATCCTCTGCTATCTCGGCAATTTCGGTGGCAACACCAGACTTGCAGGTCATTTCCATCAGGCTTCTGAGCGCATCGAGGATGCGTTGGCCAATGGTGGAGACAATATGTGTGGAATAGGCTCGACGCTCGAGGGATTCGGCATCAACCAACCTATGTTTGAGTTTGTGCTGGATAAGGCGTGGGACACAGGAATTTCCGATGAGGAATGGGTGCGTACGCTTGCTGCGCGCAGGGCCGGCTGCAGGGATGAGCGTGCGGAACGTGTATGGAAGACATTGACTGACAGCGTGTATATAGGCGGCTCGTTCTCAAGCCAGACTCCTCTCCCTTGTGCCCGTCCTTGCCTTGAGGGATATTGGCATTGGACCTCGATCCATAATGTCAGATACGATAACGCCACATTGATAAGGGCGTGGAAGGACCTTCTGGAGGTGACTTCTGACAGATATACTTATAATTCTGATGTTGTCATTCTTGGAACGCAGGCCTTGGGCAATCACTTTGTGGTGCTTCGTGACGAGTTCACCGCTGCATACAGACAGCGTGACATTGTCAAGGCACGTGAGGTTGCGGACCGGATGCGCCAGATGCTGTATGATATCGATGCTCTTGTGTCGTGTGACACTCAGTTCAGCCTCAAGCGCTGGCTTGATGATGCGTCAGGATGCGGCCACACTCCGGAGGAAGCGGCATATTACCGACGCAACGCCCGCACGATCATCACCGTCTGGGGTGATTCCAAGACCTTGCTTGACTATGCGACAAGACTGTGGGGCGGAATGATGGCATCATATTGCGCTCCGCGCTGGGAGATGTACATCGATGAGATCCTCTTGTGCATCGAAGAGGGCCGGGAATATGACCAGGCAGCTTTGTTCGAGCGTCTGACTGAATTTGAAAAGAACTGGGCAGTTTCCGATGATCCTATCGACTATCAGGATCCGGTTGACCCTGTCGCCCTCTCGCGAGAACTGATATTGAAATACGCACTGTAAAAAGTTTACACCTTGGGAGAGTTTTTGATGAAAGTCGCACAAGGTATAACGGAATTTAATCAAAATTGAACTTTTCCTGAACACCTTTGGAGAGTTTCTGCCATTTTAGGCCCAAGGTGTAAAATTCTTCGGAAAATCCGAGCAGATATGGTTTTAATTACTATATTTGCCTCCGGTTTTGCACCACAGCACACCACACTAAACTGAAGAAAAAGTACAATTAACTAATAATCAAACATTTTCGGAATATGAAAAAAGTATTTTTCGCGCTCTTTATGGGTCTTGCAGTTTATGCTTGTACTCCGGTTGCGTATGATGACACAGCCATCAAGGAGCAGATCGACAATCTCGA
>JAFYXE010000052.1 GCA_017546275.1 Bacteroidales bacterium
GCTGACGAGCGATGGACTCCATTGCTGACTTTCCGATCTTACCGATTCCCCACGCTGCCGCAAGTGCTGCGATTGCTGCTCCGATGGCTCCTGCAACCGGTCCCCAAGAGATGGTTGCTGCCTGAAGTAAAATAGTTGATAGTAACATAGTTATATGGTTTTAATGTTTATATTTCATTAGTTTCCTCCACTCCCTCCGGTCGGTCGGAAAGACAGTCAGAGTCCGGTCGGTCGGAAGGACAGTCGGGTTCCGGTCGGAAGGACTGCCTGGCGGCCTAGTGGCCGTCAGAGCGGGACATTCCGATGAAGACTGCCGAGAGCATTGTGAACACATAGGCCTGTATGAATGCTACCAGGAGTTCAAGGGCGTTGATCACAAGTCCGAAGAGCATTGCGATCACTGTCATCGAGCCGTTGATCACCGGACCGAGCTTCACTGTCACGAAAATCACCGACACCAGTCCGAGGACCATCATATGTCCCGCCATAATGTTGGCGAAGAGTCGGACCATCAGAGAGAACGGCTTCGAGATCACTCCGAAGAGCTCGATCGTCTGCATAATCGGTATCGGAAATTTAAGGAACATTGGCACGTCCGGCCAAAGTATCTCTTTCCAATAATGTTTGTTTCCGAAGAGGTTTATCGCAAAGAATGTGAACAGCGCAAGCACCATTGTCACGGCTATGTTTCCGGTCACATTCGCTCCTCCCGGGAAGAACGGCACCAGTCCGAGAAGGTTGGCCAGGAAGATGAAGAAGAAGGCCGTAAGGAGATACGGAGCGTATTTCTTGTAGTCCTTCTCGCCGACCGACGGCTTGATGATGTCGTCGTACACCATCATAATCATCATCTCCATAAGGCCGGTGAATCCGCCTGGAGTCTCGTCGGTCGCATCGTGTTTCCTATACCACCTCGCCACACTCAAGACGATGAATATCAAGAGTATAGCAGTAATCATCAGGGATGCGACATTCTTTGTTATCGAGATGTCGAACGGCCTTTTTTCCTGACCGTCCGGACCGATTTCCACGATCTTGTCGGCATAGCGCCCTTCCTCGGCGATGTAAAGTCCTTCATAGTGATGGCCGTGCTCGAGTGCCGAGGACATAAACACGTGCCAGCCTGTGCTGCTGTAGACGATGCACGGGAGAGGAATGGTGATGTGCTTTCCTTTCCAGTCGGTTATATGCCATCCATAGCCGTCTGCGGTGTGGCCGAGAAGGATTTCGGCGACGTCGACTTCCGATTCCGGCACGCTTGCGTGCGAGGAATCGTCGTCTGCTGAGCAGACAACCGGTGCCGACATCGAGAGAACCACGGCAGCCAAAAGCGCTATGTACTTAAGCCACCTCATAGTTCCGCACAGACAGTTACCTTGTTATATGCAATTTCAACAAATCCTGACCTTATGTCCACATTCTCCTCCACGCCGGCGCTTGTAAACGCGATGCGGCCCTCCTCCAGCGACGAGATAAGCGGCGCGTGGTCCTTCAGGACCATAAAGCGACCCTTCGTGCCGGGCAGAGAGACCTTGCACACCATCTTTTCAAGGATGGTACGCTCGGGTGAATATATTATGAGGAGTATGTTGTCCATAGGTTAGTTTCCTGCTACAGCTGCGAGCATTGCCTCGCCCTTTTCGATAGCCTCTTCGATTGTGCCGACATTGAGGAAAGCCTGCTCCGGAATGTCGTCCACTTCGCCGTCCATAATCATCTTGAATCCGCGTACGGTGTCTTCAATGGTCACCATTACGCCTGGTACACCGGTGAACTGCTCTGCCACAGCGAATGGCTGCGAGAGGAAGCGCTGTACCTTACGTGCACGGTTTACTGTGAGCTTGTCCTCGTCGGAAAGCTCGTCCATACCGAGAATCGAGATGATATCCTGAAGTTCCTTGTTTCTCTGAAGAATCTGCTTCACGCGCTGAGCGGTGTTGTAATGGTCCTCGCCAACGATATTAGGGTCGAGGATACGTGAGGTCGACTCGAGCGGATCCACAGCCGGATAGATACCGAGCTCAGCGATCTTTCTGCTCAATACGGTAGTCGCATCGAGGTGGCTGAATGTGGTGGCCGGCGCAGGGTCGGTAAGGTCATCCGCAGGCACATAGACGGCCTGTACGGATGTGATGGAACCGTTCTTTGTGGATGTGATTCGCTCCTGCATCTGTCCCATTTCAGTGGCAAGTGTCGGCTGATAGCCTACTGCCGAAGGCATACGGCCGAGAAGGGCCGACACCTCTGATCCAGCCTGGGTGAAACGGAAGATGTTGTCGATGAAGAAGAGGATGTCCTTCGGACCTGATGCGTCCGCACTATCACGGAAAGACTCTGCCAATGTAAGGCCGGAGAGAGCGACTGAAGAGCGGGCTCCCGGTGGCTCGTTCATCTGGCCGAAGACCATCGCCACCTGAGATTTGGCAACTTCCGAGTAGTCCACCTTCGAGAGGTCCCAATGTCCCTCTTCCATTCCTTTGAGGAATTCCTCTCCATATCTGATTACACCGGACTCGATCATTTCACGAAGGAGGTCGTTACCCTCACGAGTACGCTCACCTACTCCGGCGAATACTGAGAATCCGTTGTGTTTCTTTGCAATGTTGTTGATCAACTCCTTGATGAGCACGGTCTTACCTACTCCGGCTCCACCGAAGAGGCCGATCTTTCCTCCCTTGAGATAAGGCTCGAGAAGATCGATGACCTTGATACCTGTGAAGAGCACCTCCTGAGAGGTAGCCAGGTCCTCGAACTTAGGCGGCTCCCTGTGGATAGGGAATGCGCCTTCGCGGTCGAGTTTCTGCATTCCGTCGATGGTCTCGCCGACAACGTTCATCACGCGGCCTCTGATCTGCGCGCCGACAGGCATTGTGATAGGCGAACCTGTGCACTCAGCTTCCATTCCGCGATACAGTCCGTCTGTACTGTCCATCGCTACTGTACGCACGGTGTCCTCGCCGATGTGCTGCTGCACTTCGACGATAAGGCTCTTGCCATTTCCGCGATTGATTGTGAGGGCTTCGTGAATAGCCGGAAGCTGGCATTCAGACGATTCGTTCAAATCGAAATGAATATCGACCACAGGGCCGATGATCTGAGAAATATGACCTTTGAGTACTGGCATAAATTTGAATGCAATTTCTCAAAGATATAAAATTTACTCATACCTTCAGCCGCTGCCGGTGCGATTTTGTGTAAACTTTGCTCCCTGCTATATACTTTTTTGCTCTAGAAGGATTTGATTGTGACAGTTGCCTTCTTGAGGCCTTTGGCTGTGGCTTCGAGAATGATGTCGCCCGGTTCTTCCGTAGATGAGACGATTGCTGTCATCATTCCGTAGAACACCTTCATTTTCGGTTCCTGGAACGACTCCAGTGATACGGGGTCGCCGTTGGCTCCGGCGCGATACGCGCCTGCGCCCTTCACCTTGAATGACACCTGATTGTCTGCCAACGGGCAGAGGTTTCCGTTCTTGTCCACGATCTTCACTGTAACGAATGAGAGGTCGTTTCCGTCTGCCTTTATTTCAGATCTATCTGCCTCAAGTACAATGCGATACGGCTCACCTGCAGTGTGCATTTCCTTCTCTGCCACGGCATTGCCTTCGGCGTCGTATGCGACCACTTTGACGGTTCCCGGCTCGTAGACAGTGTCCATCCACATAAGGCGGTAGCGCTGCTGGCGTTTGAATGTTGCGACAGAGAGCGAGTCCCAGCTGTTGTGCACAGTTACAGACATATCCTTTGATCTCTTTCCCTGGCTCTTTCCGTTGATGAAGAGCTCGGCCTCAGGATAGTTTGTGTATACGAATACAGGCGTTACTTCGCCTTCACGGCCTTTCCAGTTCCAGTGAGGAAGGATATGGAGGGTCTCCTCGTCTTTGTTCCAATGGCTTCTGTAGAGGTAGTATCTGTCCTTTGGAAGGCCAGCAAGGTCCACTATTCCGAAGAGTGACGAGTGGCTTGGCCAGTCTGTGTAGTATGGAGTAGGCTCTCCGAGGTAGTCGAAACCTGTCCATACGAACTCTCCGATGCAGTAAGGAAGGTCTTCGTGCTGGATGAAGTCATCTTCCGGGAGGTTAGACCAGTCACAGTGCTCTACGTCATATGAAGAGGACTGATGATCCGGATATGTAGCCATTGATCTGCGCTCTACAGGGAACTTGTAAACGCCACGTGAGCTGACTGTAGAGGCTGTTTCGCTGCCGAGAATGAGTCTCTGAGGAAGTTTCTTATAGTTTTCCTGGTACCAGTGAGGACGGTAGTTGAATCCTGGCACATCGAAGACTGCAGCCACATTGTTGTTGATAACTGTTCCAGGCTGGTCCATACCCATAGTCACAGGTCTTGTAGGGTCTTCTCTGTGGCAGATGTTCTGGAGCCAAAGGGCGATCTTTGAGCCCTTGTCTCCCGGCCACTGATCAGGAACCTCGTTTCCGACACACCACATCACGACAGCTGGGCTGTTTCTGTAGTGACGGATAAGATTTACGAGGTCTTTTTCTGCCCAGTCGACGAAGTACATATTGTATCCGTTCCTGACTTTAGGTGTAACCCAGCAGTCAAATGTCTCTGCCATAAGCATCATACCCATCTCGTCGCAGGCTTTCACGAGCTCCGGAGCAGGCATATTATGCGATGTTCTGATGGCGTTGCAGCCCATATCCTTGAGGATGCGGATCTGTCTGCGGATACCGGCATCGTTGGCGATCGCACCAAGCGGGCCCAGGTCGTGGTGGTTGCATACGCCCTGGAATACGGTCTTTTTTCCATTGAGGAAGAAGCCTTCGTCTGGTCTGAGTTCGATTGTGCGGACACCGAATGTGCTTGTAACTTCGTCTTTGAGCACATCACCTTCAAACACCTGAGTTACAGATGTATACAGATACGGTTCATCGGTTGTCCAAAGGTATGGATCGTCGATTACGAACGACTGTTTGAAGAGGTTGTTGTCGTATTTTGTACCATTGAGAGAGTTCTCGGCAACCTGCTTTCCGTTAGGATCAAGGATCTTTGTGACGATTCTGTAGTCTGAAAATGACTTGCCATCCGGGAAAGCAAACTCTGTCTGCTGCTCCACTCTCGCATAGTCATCGCCAAGCTGAGAAGTGTAGATATAGGTACCCCAATCAGGAATATGTGCATCTTCGGTGACTACAAGATGAACATTTCTGTAGATTCCTGCTCCAGGATACCAACGAGATGATTCGTTATAGTTTTCAAGGCGTACAGCGAGCTGATTTACGCCGTCCTTATTAATATAAGGTGTAGCATCAACGATGAAAGAATTATAGCCGTAAGGCCAGAATGCGGCGTGCTGACCGTTGATATATACGTCAGCGTTGCTCATAGCACCGTCGAAGACGAGCCTGCACGAGCGGCCAGGGCCGAAGTCAGGTGTATTGAACTCAAGGCGATACCAGCCGGTGCCGACGAAAGGAAGGCCACCGGTACGACCTGCGTGTTCCATAGCCTCTTTCTGGCCGTCCTGAGTGATGGCAACGTTCTGTTTATCGTTATTGATGCTGAAAGGGCCGTAAATCGCCCAATCGTGAGGCACTCGGACAGATTGCCACTGTGAGTCATCGAAATCTGTATTAGAGAATTCAGGAGCATCCTCCCTGGTGAATTTCCAACCCTTCTCGAGAAGAGTCTCTGTACGTACCTGTGCCGACATCAAAGAAGAAATACAAGCCAGCACAGCAATCAAAATACATCTTGCCATAAGTATCATTTCATAGTCTTACAGCAAATATAATAAAAATAAAGAAAGACCGTCCTCTGACGTATTGTAAAACAAAACACCCCGTCATCGTATGATGACAGGGTGTCGTATAAGAAAGTGGCAGCTACCTACTCTCCCACCTGGTGGGGCAGTACCATCGGCGATGGTGAGCTTAACTTCTCTGTTCGGAATGGGAAGAGGTGGATCC
>JAFYXE010000003.1 GCA_017546275.1 Bacteroidales bacterium
CATACTCCTGAATTTCTGAGCCTGTATTCGTTAGGCGAACAGCCGTACACGGCCTTGAATTTCTTGGAAATGCTTTTTGCGTCGCTCTCTCCAATGGAGAGGGCGATGTTTATTACCTGCTCGTTGGTTTCGAGGAGCATCTCGGCGAAAGTCTTGAGCCTTAGAGCGAAGATGTATTGGTAGATGCTCTGTCCTGTCACTTCCTTGAAACGGATTTCCAGCAGTCGGCGGGAAAGCGCGACCTGTTCGACGACGTCGTCCACCGAGAGCTTCTTCCTGCCGTTCTGGTGTATGAACATTACGGCTTTCTGTATCTCGCTGTCGTCGGTCGCATAAGCTGCTGTGGATATCCTGTTGATGATCTTTGTCGGCAGGAGGATTATGTCTTCGTATTTCTCGTCCGGAGATTCCACCAGTTTCTCGATCAGTTCGGCCACCTTGTATCCTCCGCCTTCGATGTCGATGGCGATTGTAGAGAGCGTCGGGATGCTGAGGTTGCACAGGAGCTCGTCATTGTCCACTCCCAGGATCGAAACCTCCTGCGGGATCTTTATGCCGGCAGAGTTGCAGGCCTCTATCAGATTGTTGCCCTGGTTGTCGTCGCAGGCCATAATGCCGATAGGCTTCGGCAGTTCCTTGAGCCACTTTGCGAGCGCCTCTCGCTCGTAGAACCAGTGGCGGTCGATATCCTGCATATTGTATTTGTGTACGGATTCTTCCAGTCCGTTTTTCCTGATTTCCCTGAAGAATCCTTCAAACCTCTCGTCAGACCAGCATACGTCCTTGAGCCCGAAGAAACCGAAGTTGCGGAATCCTCTGTCGAGATAATACCTGGCTGCCATCTTGCCGGTGCTTTTGTAATCGCCAGTTATGTTAGGGATGCCATTGAGCCTTTTCTTGAAGTCTTGCGCGATGACGATGATGCCTTTTTCACGGAGCATTCCGATGTCGTCTCCGTCCTCGAATGTGCCTATCACAGCGTCGATTTCCCACTCCTCAGCGATATTCACAATTCCCTCCATTCCAATGCGTTGCTTGTAGTATGAGGGCATCCTGCAGATGGACCACTGTCCCTTTTCCTTGGAGAAGTCAATGATGCCTTTGAGCAGCCTGTTGGCGTATGAATCCGAGTAGTCTGTGATGAAAAGCAGCCTTATCATATGCAGTTGGGTCTTGGTTGATACAAAAATAGCATAATTTCTTAACTTTATGCGCAAATTGCGTTTGTAAATACGCAATTTGCCATACGGCAACTTACCATATATGGTAAATTTGCCAAAATAACTACGTAGTATGACATTAGGAATTGACCTTGGAGGAACTAATCTTTGTCTCGGACTTGTGGACAACGGTAAAGTCATCAGTATGACTTCGGTTCCGTCTTTTGAACGTTCTTTTACATTAGAACAGACTTTGGAGTATCTGGCAGAACAGATTTCAACTGTTTTTGTCGAAGGTGTAGAAAAAATCGGCATCGGTGTTCCATCTGTAGTTGATGTGAACAAGGGCATCGTCTATGATGCGGCCAACATTCCTTCCTGGAAGGAAGTCCATCTCAAGGAGTACCTTGAAGGACGTTTCGGCGTACCGGTGTATATCAACAATGACGCAAACTGCTATGCAATGGGTGCATACGGCCTTTATCCGGAGGATGCAAGGCCTGAGTCCCTCGTGACTGTGACCCTCGGAACCGGTATGGGTATCGGTATCGTAGACCACGGCCGTCTGATCTGCGGAGTGAACTGCGGAGCAGGTGAGCTCGGCTACCTCGACTACAACGGAGGTTGCCTCGAGGAGTTCTGCAGCAAGCAGTTCTTTGCAAAGTACAATGTGGACAGCTACGAGCTCAGCAAGGCGGTAGCGGCAGGCGATGAGAAGGCGAAGGCCATCTTCGACGAGTTCGGCGCCCACCTCGGCTATGCTGTGACTCTCCTTATGTACGCTTACGACCCAAGCCACATCGTGTTCGGCGGCGGTATCGCGAATGCAATGCCTCTGTTCCGTGAGTCTATGATGAAGACCATCAGAAGCAAGTTCCCGTTTGCGGCAAACGTGGACAAGCTCCAGATTGACGTGCAGACAAGCGGCGAAACTCCTATCATCGGAGCGGCATCATTGAATTAATCAACACAACAATACAATATGAAAGCACTTAAACTGATTTTGGCTGCGGGTATGCTCAGCGCGTGCACCGGAGCTGTGTCTCTCCAGAACGGAGATGAGATTCTGCTTGATTCCTGGACGCTCAACCGCGAAGGAACAACAGAAAAGTATGATGTTAAGGTACCTTCTACTGTAGCTGGAGTGCTTTATGAGCAGGGCTATTTTGGAGAAGAGGACATCCTTAACGGCACTGCCTACTATGATGTAGACAAGAGCATCTTCGATGACGCTTGGATCTATAAGACTTCATTCAACCTTGACCTTGCAGAAGGCAAGCGCTATGACCTCGTGTTCGATGGTCTCAACTACTATGCTGACATCACCCTCAACGGAACTCAGATCGCTGCATCTGACACAACTTACGGTGTATTCATCGTAAGAGAGTACGACGTGACAAAGCTTCTCCAGGAGAAGAACACTCTCGAGGTGAAGATCAAGAGAGCAGTTTCACGTGACCTCAACATCGGATTCGTTGACTGGAACCCAAGACCGCTCGACGAGAGTATGGGTATAACTCAGGGCGTGAAGCTCTGCGCTTCAGGTGCTGTGAGCATCCAGGATGTATACGTTATCCCTAGCCTTGATACAGAGGCATTCGCTGAGGCAGATCTCGAGGTTCGCGTTACTTTGAGAAACAACCAGGATACTCCTGTATGCGGCGACATCGTTCTCGACCTTCAGGATGCAGGCGTATGCCGCGTACCTGTAGAGCTTCAGGCTGGCGAGGAGAAGATCGTATGCGTAACTCCTGAGCAGGCTGCAAACCTCCACGTGGAGAATCCACGCGTATGGTGGACTTATGACCTCGGTACTCCAGAGCTTTATGCTCTCAACGTTGCTGTAGAGACTGAGAACGCTGTTTCTGACAAGTTCGACGTGACTTTCGGTATCCGCGAGATCACCAGCGAACTCAACGAGTACGGCTACAGACAGTTCACCCTCAACGGTAAGGACATCCTCATCAAGGGTGCAGGCTGGACAGACGACATCTTCCTCCGCGACACACCTCAGAGCATCGACCAGCAGCTCCATTATGTTATGGATATGAATATGAACTGCGTTCGTTTCGAGAACATCTGGGGTAAGGATGACCTCGTATATGACCTCTGCGACCAGTATGGTCTCCTCGCTCTCGTGGGCTGGAGCTGCCAGTGGGAGTGGGAGAACTATTGCGGTATTCCTGAGATCCACCACGTAGGTTGTATCTATGAGCCTAAGGAGATCGACCTCGCTGTAAGATATTTCGAGGATCAGGTGATCAGACTCCACAACCACGCATCTATATTCGCTTGGATGACAGGTTCTGACTGCGTTCCAATCTACGAGCTCGAGAAGCAGTACCTTGAGATCTATGAGAAGTATGACTATCGTCCGTACATCAGCTCAGCAAAGAGCCTCAAGAGTGAGCTTACAGGATGGTCTGGCAGCAAGATGGCCGGTCCATACGAGTATGTAGCTCCTGACTACTGGTACTTCGATACAAAATACGGTGGAGCATTCGGCTTCAACACTGAGACAGGTATCGGTGCAAATATTCCACAGGCTGAGTCGCTTATGAAGATGATTCCTGCTGATCAGCTCTGGCCTATTACAGACGCTTGGAGCAAGCACTGTACTACTTCATCGACAGCGATGAACAATATGGATGTCCTTACAAACGTGATGAACAACGTATATGGCGAGGCGGCTGACTTCAACGACTACGTGAGAAAGGGTCACGCTCTCGACTATGACGGAACACGTGCTATGTTCGAGGCGTTCCGCGTGAACACTCCTGTATCTACAGGTATCGTTCAGTGGATGCTCAACTCTGCTTGGCCATCAATCTACTGGCAGCTTTACGACTACTACGGAGCTCCTGTAGCAGCATACTACGGAACAAAGAAGGCTTGTGAGCCTGTACAGCTTATCTACAACTACAAGGACAGCCACGTATATCTCGTGAACGAGGGTCTTATGGAAGGCAACGTAGTTGCAATTGTGAAGGTATACGACGATGCTTCTGCTCTTCTCTGTGAGGAGACAAAGACAGTAGGTACATCATACCGCAACACTGTTGACTTATTCAACCTCGCCAAGTTCGACGGCAAGCCACACTTCGTGGCTCTCGAGATCGCTGATGCAGAGGGCAACTTCGTTGCTGACAACTTCTACTGCATCGCAGCTCAGAGAAACGTATACGACTTCAAGGAGAGCACCTGGTATGATTCACCTATCACTTCATACTCAGACCTCCGTTTCGCGTTCGCACAGCCAAAGGCTGCCGTAACTATGAACGTCACTTATGCTGACGGTGTATACACTGTAGAG
>JAFYXE010000053.1 GCA_017546275.1 Bacteroidales bacterium
ATGCCTGAGGTTATGGACGTGAAGAAGCAGGATGTCATCACCGACGCAAACTGGCCGGTCGTAGAGAAGTGCATCGACGAGGCTCTCGCAAACATCAATGCATTCCGTGCACACGAGGGAGAGGTGCTCTACAAGGACGTGACAGACAATGTCAACAAGATCCTTGAATACTCGAAGCAGATCGAAGCATTCGAGACAGAGCGCACAGAGGCTATCAGGGAGAAGATCCTCAGTCGTTTCGCTGACCTCAAGCTTGATCCTGACCAGAGCCGTCTCGAGCAGGAGATGATCTTCTACATCGAGAAACTCGACATCAACGAGGAGAAGGTGCGTCTTCGTCAGCACTGCAAATATTTCCTCGATACCATTTCAGGCGAGGAGTGCCCAGGTAAGAAACTCGGCTTCATCGCTCAGGAAATGGGTCGCGAGATCAATACTACAGGATCAAAGGCAAACCACACCGAGATCCAGAAGATCGTCGTAAAGATGAAGGACGAGCTCGAGAAGATCAAGGAGCAGAGCCTTAACATCCTCTAAGAAGACATCCATCTATGGAGAAGTTTCTGGAATTCGTCAAACAGCACAGCGACGACGATGTCACAAGACTGATTCTTGATAAGGCCAAATGGCCGGACATCGACATCGACCTTGCGGCAGCCTGCATCGAAAGCAGACGAAAGCTAAAGGGCAAGGTAGCTGAATGGTGTGAAAACCAGAGACTTATATTTCCCGTAAAATTATCAGCCGAGCAGTGCAGCAGTACAGCGACAGGCCTTTACAAGGCACTGTTCGCTGCGCGTATTGCAGGCAAGGAAGGCTGGCGTCTTGCAGACCTTACAGGCGGACTTGGAGTGGACAGCTGGATGTTCTCCAGACAGGCCGGAGAAGTCCTCTATAATGAAATGCAGGAGAAACTCTGCAAGTCAGCCGCACATAATTTCAATGAACTCGGAGCTGGAAACATAAGAATCAGCAACGCCATTGCAACTCCGGACACCATCGAAGACATCCTCAAGGACTTTGATGCCGACATCGTCTATATGGACCCAGCCAGAAGAGGCGAAGGCGGCAAAAAAGTGTTCCTGATCGAGGAATGTACTCCGGACGTCCTGACCATCAAGGACATCATTTTCAAACACAGCAGACACATCCTCATCAAACTGTCCCCTATGGCGGACATCTCTATGGTATGCGACAGACTCGGCAGAACCTGCAGAGAGGTTCATTGCGTAGCCTACGACGGTGAGTGCAAGGAACTGCTCATATGGATGGACAGGGAATGGGACGGAGAATATCAGCTCACAGCCGTAGAACTCCCTTCAGACTATCCGTCAACTGAAGCCAACACACTGACATTCAGCACATCAGAAGAAAGAAATGCATCCTTGAAACTGATAGGCAGCGATGTCATTGAAGGTCAGTCATATCTGTTTGAGCCAGGAAAGGCTCTAATGAAAGCCGGAGCGTTCAATGTGCTCAGCGAAAGATTCTCTATCTGCAAACTCGGCAGATTCACTCATTACTATCTCACAGACAGCGCAGAAAAGGCGGAAGGACTCAGAAGATTCGGCAAGATCTTCCAGATCGGAAAGGTTCTTCCTTTGGACAAGCGCAACATCAAGTCTGTAGGCAAGGAGTACCCTAAAGCCGAAGTCACAGCGCGCAACATCCCTATGGACACAGAGACGCTCAGAAAGAAATTGGGCGTCACCTCAGGAGATGACGCCCACATATTCGGGTTGAAATCCGACAACGCTGGAAACCTGCTTTTTGTCGTCTCTCGTATTTAGTTCTGGTGAGCTGGACGGAGGAGGTCAAGAACTACCTTCACTGGGTTGAAAGTCTCAAGCGGAACTTCAACGAAGAGAGTGTTCCAGTTGCTCATCGCACCATTCCAAAGACCTGGCAACTCAAGAGCCTTGAGCTCGCGGCCCTGGTAGCTCTTCGAGCTGATGAATCCAGCATCCTCATCAACATACTTCAAGAGATCGAAGCTCTCTCCCTTATAGTCGTGGAGGCAGCATACGATGTCTACAGGATTGAAGTGAGTTGCGTTTGCAAGTGACTCACGTGCGTGATCGTCAGACATATTGATCTGTACGCTCTCAAGAACCTGGAGAGAAGTAGAACCATCCTTTTCTGCGATGATGAAAGGACCACCACCTGGCTCGCCCTGATTCTTCACCATACCTGCAACTCTTACAGGACGGTCAAGTTTCTTGCGGAGAGCCTCTACTCTTGCCTTGCAGCTGTCTGCAGCAGGCATCTTGATGCAAAGAACATCCTCAAGATACTTCTCGATATCATCACAAAGCTGTACAGCCTCAGGAGTTGCGCAAAGATCCTCGTATACCGGATCATAACCAGGTACACCTACAGTTCTGTTTTCTGATCCCTGGATCGGTGTGCATACGATGTCAAGTTCCTTGAGGTAACCGTGAAGAGTATCGCGAAGCTCGAGAGCCTTGCCGAGGAGAACCATCTTCCAAGTAGCTGTAGCCGGGAGAAGTCTCTCGTTTGCAACGTTGTCGATGTTCTTGATAGAAACAACCTCTTCCTTGATGTTGTTAAGGTTGTAGATGAGGGCACCGTGTCCTGCAGGACGGAAAAGAAGCGCATCAGTCTCAGTTCTGAAAGGCTTGTTCTCCACGTCAACAGCGATTGTATCAGTAGCCTTGTCCTGGAATGTGAAAGTGATGTTGTACTGTACGCCGTACTTAGCCTCGTAAGCAGCCTTCACCTCAGCATATGCCTCCTCGAAAAGGTGCTGATGCTCTGGAGAGATAGTCACTACAAGGTTAGCTGTACCGTCATCATTCTTCATATAGTTCTGAGCCTCTACAAGGTGCTCAGCAAAGGCTGTGCGGATCTCGCCGTCTGTATACTTGTGGAACTTGAGAACGCCCTTTGGCTTGTTTCCATAACCAAGGCCTTCATCTGTAAGAGTCTTTGCGAGAACTGACTCACGATACTCAGGGCACTTGCATACAGTCTCACCGAAAAGCTCTGGAGTGTAGAATGCAAATGACTGGATCTGGTCAACGAACTTTGCAGCCGGTGCATCGTCTGCGAGTTCCTTGCCTGCCTTGAGAGCATCAAGACCGCTGAAAAGATCCTTGAACATACGTGAAGCCGCACCTGATGCCGGAACGAACTTGCACTTACCCTTGATCTGAGCACCCTCATAGTACTTCACGGCTGCTTCAACTGCAGCCTCATCGAGTACCTGAATACCCTTCTCAGGAGTTGCAGGAGCAACAATCTTAAGCCAAGGGAAACCCTTCTTGAAGCGCTCAACCTGCTCTTCAACTGTCTTTACAGATGAGCCTCTCTGCTCGATCTGCTGAATGTCTTCTTTCTTAAACATATCGTTATCAATTATGGTTATTGTACATAAATATCTCTTCTGTATTGATACTCCGCACGGAGCTTCTCAAACCTGTGCGGCTCCATTCTGAGGCGGAAATCATCAGTGAAAATAGGATAATTATACTGGAATACAGCGGCTATCTCACCGTGATTCTTACCCCTGAGATCCAGCAGAACCGGATCGTGGCCTTCCTGTGTATCGACAGGAGTAAAGTCCTTCAATTCATCAATTCCAAGGAAAGCAGCCACAGACCTTACTGCCATCTTTGTGGCATTCTCCTTACCCTGGTATGAATATCCTGCGATGTGCGGGGTTGCAATATCAGCTACATACAGGAGATTCTCGTTGATGTTCGGTTCGTTGCACCAGGTGTCGATCACCACTGCACCAAGCTTCGGAGCAGCAGCAATGAGAGCGTCCTCATTGATCACTTCTCCACGAGCGGCATTGATGAAGATTGCTCCCGGCTGCATAAGTGCGAAGAAAGTCTCGTCAGCCATTCCCCTAGTGTACTCGTCAAGCGGAACGTGCATTGTAACAACCTGCGAGTTCTCAAGAAGATACTCAAGCGAACAGAAACCCTCAGCACCCTCGGCTGCCGCTCTCGGAGGATCGCAGCGAAGCACATTGAAACCGAGATAACGGGCCATAGCCTCCACCTTGCTTCCAACGTGGCCTACGCCGATGATGCCGAAATTGCAGTCATCGATCTTGATTCCCTTTCTCGCAGAAACTCCATACACGGCAGAGAACACATACTGCATAACAGCGCCGGCGTTGCAGCCTGCCGCATTCACGACATCGATTCCCTTTGATGCGCAGTATGGAAGATCTATATGATCCATACCGATAGTGGCTGTAGCAATCATCCTTACAGATGTGCCCTCAAGAAGTTCTGCGTCGCAATGAGTCCTCGTTCTGGTCATCAGAACATCCGCATCCAGAAGATCCTCACGCACGATCTGATCTCCCTTCTTGTACAAAACCTCCGCATACGGCTCAAATACGCCTTCGAGGAACGGAATATCTATGTCTGCAACTATCTTCATATCCAATTTATCATCTGAGGACAAGAGCCTTCACACAAGGTCCGGACTGCCAGTCCCACAAAAACATTTCATCTTTCTTCAATGCCTCATTCATCTGCTGGATCAAGGCATCACGCTGAAAATACAGCTGGTTTCTTACGACAGACGACGAAATCGTGCAATAAAGGACACCATTCTCAAGGTTCACCGCAAGAGTATATCTTGCCGCTCCAGTCACCGTGTTCCACACCTCTCCCAGTCTCTGTCTGTTCATACCGCGGTCAAGCTTCATCTCCTTGATGAACTGCTTCACCAGTTCTCCCATACCGACAGCCTGCTGTCTGCGCATCTTTCCTGCTCTACCCTCGTACCCCATAGCGTCAGATCTTTCTGAATGTTCCCGATACAGTATCAAAATATGCCCTGTCCTGTGTCAGGCCGTCAACAATTCCGGACATCCTCACCTTATTGCTGTCAGTAATGAATATCTGGCCGAAATCCTTGCCGGAAACCATCTGCAGGAGGTTGGAGATACGTCCCATATCAAGCTTGTCGAATACGTCATCAAGAAGAAGAATCGGAGCAAAACCGTAATTGTTCTTCATAATCTCGTACTGGGCGAACTTGAGCGACACCAGAAAAGATTTCTGCTGTCCCTGAGATCCGTGTCTTCTTATTGGCCATCCATCCATAGTGAAAGAGAAGTCATCCCTTTGGAGTCCGGCTGTAGTGTATTTCAAAATACGGTCCTTTTCGTACGATGCCGCAAGAAGCTGATCAAGGGGACCCTTGAAAAGGTCTGATTCATACTCTATATCCACCTTCTCGCTTCCACCCGAGAGAGTCTTGTAGTACTCCGCCACCACCGGCTTAAGCTGCTCGACAAACTGTTTTCTTGCGTTATGTATAGGCTCTGCAAGATAAGCCATCTTCATATCGATGACTTCAAGGAGCGGACGGTCCGGCGACATATCCTTCAGCATCTTGTTCCTCTGGAGAAGGAGACGGTTGTACTGCTGAAGCGCAGACATATAGGCGCCATCCATCTGAGAAAGCACGGCATTCACAAAACGCCTGCGTTCCTCTCCTGATTCGCTTACCAACGATATGTCTGAAGGTGAAACCATCACAATCGGAAGAACTCCGATATGCTCTGAAACCCTTGGATACTGCTTGTCGTCACGCTTGACCTTCTTCTCTCCCTTTGCAGTCATCCTCAGGGCGAAACGGCTTGAAAGCCCGTTTTCCATCCTGTATGTTCCTGAAATCGAGAACTCTTCCGTACCGTGTCTGAATGTGAACTTGTCAGATGTCGCGAACGCACTCTTAGTCATAGAAAGATAATAGATCGCATCAAGAAGATTTGTCTTGCCCTCGCCGTTATTACCGCTGATGCAGTTGATGTTTGGCGAGAACTCCAATTCCTGAAGCTCGATATTTCTGAAGTCCGATACGACTATTTTCTCTAATACAGGCATATATGGATATATATCTTGGCAAATATAACAAAAAGACCCGACAAAACGTCGGGTCCGATGATATATTTTCGCTATGCAATCATATGTTCCAGAAGTATCTTCAATCCCATCGCCATAAGGATGAATCCACCGGCAAATTCGGCCTTGGACTTGAATCTGCAGCCGAACACATTACCTAGCCACACACCTCCCGCAGACAGCAGGGCCGTAACCACTCCGATGAAAAGTACCGCATACCAGATATTGACTCTGAGGAAGGCGAATGACACTCCTACCGCAAGCGCATCAATGCTGGTTGCAACAGCCATCGCAAGCATCGTACGGAACGAAAAGTCAGGGCTGTATTCACATTCTTCATCCTTCGCGAAAGACTCTTTGATCATATTTCCACCGATGATGCCCAGAAGCACGAAAGCTATCCAATGATCAACGGCAGACACAAAGTCTGCGAAGCTTACGCCTACAAAATATCCTATGACAGGCATAAGAGCCTGGAAGCCTCCGAACCACAATGCAGTCGATGCCGCGTGCTTAGGCTGGAGTTTCCTGACAGAAAGTCCTTTGCAGATGGAAACGGCAAAGGCATCCATTGAAAGTCCTACAGCGATGATGAAAAGTTCCGCTATATGCATAGGCTACTTCTCGACCTTAAGGTTACCGATCTTGAGGCCCCACTTCCAGTCCTGGACGATCACAACATCCTTACCGTCAAGATCCTTGACAGTCTGGATAGCGTCAATCAAAGTATGCGAATGTCCTCCTACAATCACATCAACATTCCTGATCTGCTCAGCTATCTTTACATCACCCCAGTTTCCGAGATGTGAAAGACAGATCACGAGATCACAATCCTTTTCCTCAGTAAGATATGCAGCGTATCTGTTGACTACTTCGACCGGATCCTGATATGTGAACTCATCTGCAATCTCACGGCTCACCACATCCATAATGTCAGTAAGCACACCGAGGATTCCGATCTTCATTCCTCCTCTGCGGAGAATCACATACGGTTTAACGACACCTTCAAGCGCAGAACCTGTGAAATCATAGTTTGCACACACTGCATCAGCATTGAGGTTATTCAGACGACGTGCAAGTTCTTCCACTCCATTGTCGAACTCGTGGTTTCCGAGGCATACGACATCGAACTTGAGGGAATTGAGCACATCGATCTCAATGTTACCCTTGAGTTCAGTGAAGTATGAAGTTCCCTGACCGAAGTCACCTGCGTGTACAAGAAGAACGTTCTTGCGTCCGTCAGCCATTCTTACACTGTCAATATAGGCAGCCTGCTCAACCACTCCTCCAAGCCCCTTGTACTCGCCTGAGCGCTGTGGGTCGATGTGGCTGTGAGTGTCATTGAAATGAAGGATTGTAAGATCCTGTGCATTGATGACTGCAGCAGCAAACACTGCAAATACTGTAATTATAAAATGTCTCATTTTCTTCTCCTCCCCATATCTTTGACTGTCACTCTGCCGTCTGCCTTGTATTCGATAGGACGGCCTGCAGCTGTCTCTGCACTGACAAACGCCAAAACCGCATCAATGATGTCTTCATCCTCGAAGACTTTCACATTGAGGGCATTCTCTCCCAATGCGAGGCCATCGCCACCGGTAAGAAGGAACGAGATGGTAGCAACTCCATACACCTTGTCATCATCGATAGGCTCACCTGCAACCTCAGCAGACACAAGCTTGCCATCCTCAGCAACCACTCTGACACCTCCGAGCACCTGGAATCTTCCTGCTGCCATAGTCTCAAGCATTGTCCTCACCTGTTTTCCTGTAAGTTCAACATAGGCAAGCTGATTCTTGAAAGGGAACATAGAAAGCATATCATCGAGGATGATATCTCCCTTAGGCATATCCACACGGATACCGCCGAAGTTGGCCACACCAAGATACACTTTCTTGCCGGCAAGGACCTCAGTCCTGGCCATAAGCAGGTCAATGAACCAGTTTGAAAGCGCACTTTCAGGATATCTTGCAGACATAGCCTCGGTTGAATATCCAACCACATCCTTAACGCGTGCCATTGCCGGCTGCGCATCAAGAACCACCTTGGCTGTCTTGGCCACGATGCTGTTCTTCTTGTATGTCTTTCCGTTAGGTGCTACATACTTTCCACCTTTAAATGTACCCAGCGCCTCTGTAACATTGTCTTTTGAAGGCGAAGTACATCCTGTTCTGCTTCC
>JAFYXE010000054.1 GCA_017546275.1 Bacteroidales bacterium
ACATAGCAAACGACTCGGTATCAAGAAATTCGGTGATCAGGCTGTAAAGGCTGGCAACATCCTCGTTCGCCAGAGAGGTACAGTTCACAACCCAGGTCTGAACGTAGGAATGGGTAAGGATCACACTCTTTATGCTCTTATTGACGGTAAGGTAAGCTTCCGCAAGAAGGCAGACAACAAGTCTTACGTTTCAGTACTTCCTTTCGAGAACTAATTCTCAGGAATCTGAAAAGACATAAAGGCAGTAATCTTCGGATTATTGCCTTTTTTATTTTCTGGAAATTTTTCTAACTTTGTGGCTTGTGTTCAATTGAAAACAAGAAACTAAAATATATCTATTATGCTTACTTTGAAACTGCTTCGTGAAAATCCGGAATTCGTGATTTCGAAGCTTGCAGTGAAGAATTTCGACGCAAGGGAGATCGTAGAGAAGATCAATGCCCTTGACCAGAACAGAAGAGCACTTCAGGTGGAACTCGACACCTGTCTTGCAGAGCAGAAGAAAAAGGCAGCCCTCATCGGTGGTCTTATGAAGGAAGGCAAGAGAGAAGAGGCTGACGCTGTAAAGGCTGAGGTTGCCGCTCTCAAGGCACAGTCCGCAGAACTTGAAAAGAAATCTCAGGAGAACAACAATGAGCTCGAGGCTCTCGTGGTTCTTCTTCCAAATACTCCATCAGACATCGTTCCTTTGGGAAATTGTGCAGAGGACAACGTAGTCGTAAAGTCAGGCAACGAGATTCCTGAGCTTGGCGAGAACTGCCTTCCACACTGGGAGCTCGCAAAGAAGTTCGACATCATCGACTTCGACCTCGGCGTGAAGCTTACAGGTGCCGGCTTCCCTGTATACAAGGGCAAGGGTGCAAGACTTCAGAGAGCCCTCATCAACTTCTTCCTCGATTACAACACAAGAGAGGGATACCTTGAGGTTGAACCACCGGTACTCGTGAACGAGGCTTCAGGCTTCGGTACAGGTCAGCTTCCTGACAAGGAGGGACAGATGTATCACGCAACTGCTGACAACTTCTATCTCGTTCCTACAGCTGAGGTTCCGGTAACAAACATCTTCAGAGATGTGATCCTCGCAAACAACGAGTTCCCTGTAAAGATGACTGCCTATACTCCTTGCTTCCGTCGTGAGGCTGGATCATATGGTAAGGATGTACGCGGACTTAACCGTCTCCACCAGTTCGACAAGGTCGAGATCGTACGCGTAGAGAAGCCTGAGGACTCATATGCTGCTCTCGATGAGATGGTTGCTCACGTAGAAAGCATCGTCAAGGCTCTCGGTCTTCCATACAGAATTCTCCGTCTCTGCGGTGGTGATATGAGCTTCACTTCAGCCCTCACTTACGACTTCGAGGTTTACTCGGCAGCTCAGGGCAGATGGCTTGAGATCTCATCAGTGTCAAACTTCGAGTCATTCCAGGCTAACCGCTTGAAGCTCAGATATAAGGATGCTGACGGCAAGACTCAGTTGGCTCACACACTCAACGGTAGCTCGCTTGCACTTCCACGTGTCGTTGCAGCTCTCCTCGAGAACTACCAGAAGGGTGACAGAATCGAGATTCCTGAGGCTCTCCGTCCATATACCGGATTTGACTATATTGACTAATTCTTTTGTCATTTCGACCTAGTGGAGAAATCTAGGACTATATTAGGCATTGATCCCGGAACCAATATCCTTGGTTACGGGATCATTCGTGTGGACTCCAAGGGTCCGCACTATGTCCATATGGGCGTGTTCGATCTGAGAAAGATCACCGATCCGTTCGAGAAGCTGGCTAATATCTTTGCCGGCATCGGCGAACTGATCGAAGAACACAAGCCCGATGAACTTGCCGTCGAGTCCCCGTTCTACGGCAAGAACGCGCAGGTGATCCTCAAACTGGGACGTGCGCAGGGTGCGGCGATAACCGCTGCAATCGTCAGGGGAGTGCCGGTGACGGAATATGCTCCGAGGAAGGCGAAGATTGCCATATGTGGCAACGGAGCAGCGTCGAAGGAGCAGGTGGCGATGATGATCCAGAAGACCTTGAAGGTGGATCTTGACCCGAAATATCTGGACGCCACAGATGCGCTGGCAATCGCATTGTGCCACCACTACCAGATGACAAACCCGCTGGCTGGCACGACAGGAAAGACCGATTGGAAGAAATTCCTGGAAAACAATCCTGACAGAATAAAAAAATAGACGCTGTGTTTAAACCTTTGGTTTAATGCGGTGTCTAAATTTTGATATATTGACAACTATGAAACATAACTCGCATTTCTTTTTACGATCATTCGTTGCCGTTCTGGCATTGATGTTAAGTCTGACAGCATTTGCTCAGGGCTCGTTTTCGCTCAAGGTCAGACTCGTAGACAGCAAGACTTCAGATCCTGTATCTTTCGCTACAGTGTCCCTTACCCCAAAGGGAGCTACCAAGGCGGACAAGTATGTCCTTTCGGATGTGGAAGGATGTGCTGAACTTCTCAAGGTGAAGAAGGGTGTCTATGAGTTCAAGGCTGAGATTATGGGCTACAAGACTCATAGCCAGGAAGTTACTGTGGACAAGAATGTGGATCTCGGTGACGTGAAGATGGCTGAGGATGTAGAGATTCTCGATGCGGCAAGC
>JAFYXE010000004.1 GCA_017546275.1 Bacteroidales bacterium
GAATCTGTCTGCCATATGACCCTGCCAGCTGTAGCTCCATCCGCCGTTGAGGCAACGCATAGAATTCGCGTTAGGACCAGTCACGAGAATCTTCTGGTTCTTCTTCAAAGGAAGGATGCCGCCCACGTTCTTGAGGAGGATTTCAGTCTCCTCTGCCGCAGCTGTAGCGATCTTTGCGAACTCTTCGCTTCCGAACTTAGGATAGTTCTCAAGAGGAGTATTAGGGTTCTCGAAGAGACCGAGACGATACTTCAGGCGAAGTACGCGGCGAGCAGCATCGTCGATACGCTCCATCGGCACTCTACCCTCCTTCACGAGTTCGATGAGGAGGTCGCAGAAGCCGAGGTCGTATGGCTCCATTGTCATATCGATACCTGCGTTGATGGCAAGCTCGATAGCGTGCTTCTTGTCCACAGCCACACCTTCGCGTGTGAAGAGGTTGTTGATGTCGGCCCAGTCAGTGACGATCATACCGTCCCAGTTGAGACCTTCCTTGAGCCAGCCTGTGAGAAGTTCCTTGTTAGCGTGTACAGGAATGCCGTTCACGCTGGCGCTGTTCACCATAATTGTAAGGGCACCTGCCTCAACGCAAGCCTTGAAAGGAGCGAAGTTCTTCTCTTTGAGTTCATACTCAGGGATATAGGCAGGAGTTCTGTCCTTACCTGTACGTGGGTTGCCATAGCCGAGATAATGCTTCACAGACACTGCGATATTGTTCGGACCGATATGGTTAGGGTCCTCACCCTGCATACCGCGAACGGCCGCAGCGCCCTGAATAGCGTTCACGAGCGGATCCTCACCGTAGTTCTCCCAAACGCGTGGCCAACGTGGGTCGCGAGAGAGGTCTACTGTAGGAGAGTAAGTCCAAGGGCAGTTTGCCGCACGGCTTTCGTATGCAGTGATGACACCGGCGTCATATGCGATCTGAGGGTTGAATGAAGCACCTACGTTGATGTTCTGAGGAAGATAAGTCGCACCCATTACATATGATGCGCCGTGGTTCTGGTCGAGACCGTACACGCAAGGAATACCGATCTCTCTCATAGAGACTTCCTGGATTGTACCGATGATTTCCTGCCATTTCTCAGGAGTCTGACCTACAACAGGTGTATTAAGGATGGAACCCACCTTGTATTTTCCGATCACTGTCTGAAGTTTTTCCGGATCAAGGGCGAATCCCTCCGGTCCCCAACCGCCGACAACGTCGATGGCGATCTCTGTCATCTGACCGACCTTCTCCTCGAGAGTCATACCGGCAAGGGTCTTTTCAACAGCCTTTTCGATTTCAGGATCTGCCGGAATTGCAGGTTTGACCGCATTGTCCGAGCACGCCGCTACGCCAAGGCAAGCAAGCGCAGCTAAAATAAATCTGTTTCTCATAATTATGTGATTGTTACTTTGGTGATGATATTGAAGACAAACATAATAAAACTTTGTGAATTATCACTATCTTTGCGCGGATATATATTATATAAGGTATATGGTACTGGCTAGCATCGGTTTTCTGCAGATTTCGCTTGCGGACATACTCGACATACTTCTTCTCGGAGTCATCATTTTCGTAGCGTTCAGATGGCTGAGAGGCTCATCGGCGATGAGCATTTTCGTGGCTATCGTATCCCTGTATCTGATCAGGGTGGTCACAGGTGCGTTCAATATGAGGCTTATGACCGCCATCCTGGATATGATTCTGGATGTGGGAGTCCTCGCCATCATCGTCATATTCCAGCCGGAGATCAGGAAATTCCTGATCAGGCTCGGCAACAGGTATATGAACAATGCCAAAGGGCGCGCCCTTATCGACAGGATCCTGGGAAAAAAGCAGACTGCCGCCATTGAGAGAAGCGAGGAGGTCAACGATCTGGCCGAGGCTTGCCGAAGAATGTCGGAGGACAAGACCGGAGCGCTCATCGTCATCACCCACAAGAACCCGCTTGAGGAGGTCATCAGTTCGGGAGACAGGATCGACGCCGGCATCCACCGCCGTCTGATTATGAACCTGTTCTTCAAGAACTCCCCTCTCCACGACGGAGCGCTTGTCATTTCGGGAGACAGGATCGTTGCAGCAAGATGTACCCTGCCTATTACGACAAGGACAAACATACCGGCCAGCTACGGAATGAGGCACAAGGCCGCGATAGGCATAACTGAGGAGACCGACGCGGATGCGATCGTAGTGTCTGAGGAGACAGGAAAGATATCCTTCGTGAGCAGAGGAAACGTTACGCCTATCCAGAACATAAATGAGCTTAAGCTTCTGCTTAACACAGCACTTAAGGAGGAATAATGGATATTGACAAAAGACTGGAACAGAAGATCGGATTTGACCGCGTGAGGCAGATCATTTCCGACAGATGTTCGACTTCATATGCGACCGAGAGGGCCGCGACGGAGAAGTTCTCGACAAATGCAGCCGAGATCCGCCGCAGGCTTACCCTCGCCGATGAGATGAGGCTGATTATGATGTTCGAGGACGGGTTCCCGACAGGCGGCTTCATCGACTGCATAGATTTTCTGAAGCCGCTCGAGAGGAGCGCCTCTGCGATTGACCTGATCTCGATAAGGAAGCTCAGGACAATGCTTGATACATTGAGGAAGGTGACATCGTTTTTCGCCGGTGTCAAGGACGGAGTGTATCCGTGCCTCAAGAGAATGTCCGCGCCGATTATGGGATTCCCTGAGGTGCAGAGAAGGATAGACGGCATCATCGACAGATACGGAGAGGTCAAGGACACCGCATCTGACGAACTCTATGAGATCCGCAGGTCACTGCGCGAAAAGGAGGGAGCCATCTCCCGCAGAATGAGCGCCATCCTCAGAAAGGCACAGGAGGAAGGCATCGTGGACAGCGACGCAGGAGTGTCTGTCAGAGACGGCAAGATGCTGATTCCTGTAAGCGCTGCGAACAAGAAACGCATTCCGGGATTCATCTACGACGAGTCCGCTACAGGAAAGACAGCATACATCGAGCCTGCAGAAGTGGTGGAGCTCGACAACCAGATCAAGGAACTCCAGTTCTCGGAGCAGAGAGAGATTCTCCGCATTCTCCTTGAGTTCACAGAGTTCCTCAGACCGTATATTCCGGAACTTCTTGATTCGGCAAGATACCTCGGAGAGATCGACTTCCTTATGGCGAAGGCCCAGATCGCTCTGGACTTCATCGCAGGTATGCCGATAATCTCGGAAAACGGCGAGATGAACCTCCGCAAGGCAAGGCACCCGCTTCTGGAAAGGGCGCTCAAGAAGGAGAAGAAGGAGATCGTTCCTCTTACAGCCACACTGACTCCTCAGAAGCACATCCTGCTCATCTCAGGACCTAACGCCGGCGGTAAATCTGTTTGTCTCAAGACTGTCGGACTGCTTCAGTATATGTTCCAGTGGGGTATGCTCATCCCTACATCGGAAGCATCCGAGATGATGGTCTTCGACAGGATTATGGTGGACATCGGAGACGACCAGTCCATCGAGAACGACCTCAGTACCTACAGCTCGTTCCTCGTGAATATGAAGGATATGCTCGCGAAGGCCGACTCACGCACGCTCGTGCTCATCGACGAGTTCGGATCAGGCACCGAGCCTGCGGCCGGAGGTGCCATCGCCGAGGCCATCCTCAGCGAGCTGGACAAGAGAGGTGCATACGGAGTCATCACTACACACTATACGAACCTCAAGCTGTATGCTTCAGCAGATACAGGAGTGATGAACGGAGCGATGATGTTCGACGTGAAGAACATTGCGCCTATGTTCAAGCTCGAGATGGGACTTCCGGGCAATTCGTTCGCCTTCGAGCTCGCCCGCAAGATGGGACTTCCAGAGAATATCATCAAGGATGCGGAGACAAGAGCCGGCGAAGAGTTCGTGGGAATCGAGCGCAACCTGCGCAAGATCGCAAGAAACCGCAAGGCACTCGACGAGAAGCTCGAGAGAATCAAGAACACCGACAGGACACTCGAGAACATCACAGACAAATACCAGAAGGAACTCCAGCAGATCAAGCAGCTGAAGAAAGAGATTCTGGACAAGGCAAAGAAGGAGGCCGAGGAGATAATCAAGGGCGCGAACCGTCAGGTGGAGAACACCATCAAGACCATCAAGGAGTCACAGGCCGAGAAGGAGACCACCCAGGAAGCACGCAAGGAGCTTCAAGGCTTTATGTCCTTCCTTGCAGCCAAGAAGGAGCAGGAGCAGAAGGACAAGGACGACTACATCGAGCGCAAGATCCAGCAGATCGACGCACGAAGGGAGCGACAGAAGCAGAGAAAGGCGCAGCGTGCAGACGACAAGGCTCAGCAGGAGTTGCGCGAGCAGCAGGCTGAGAAGGAAAGACTCGAGGCTTTCCGTTCGGCTCCGCTCAAGGTCGGCGAAAAGGTGCGCGTGAAAGAGAACGGAATGGTGGGAGAGGTCACCAAGGTGTCTGCCAAGGCAGTGGTGGTGATCATCGGCAACATCAGCAGCAAGATGCCGCACGACAAGGTCGAGAGAATCACTTCGAACGAGTTCAAGAGTGCCGTGAAGGAGGTAGCAAGACCGGTATCTGCGGTGAAGGTCGACGCTTCGATCAACGAAAGGAAGCTGAACTTCAGCACCGAAATCGACGTCAGAGGCGAGCGCCTCAACGACGCCGTCGAAAAGGTGACAAGATATGTGGATGACGCCGTGATGCTTGGTGTGTCAAGCGTACGAATCATTCACGGAAAGGGCACAGGAGTGCTTCGCGACGAGCTGCAGAAGCTCATCAGAACAATACCGGGAGTGGCGAACGTGCGCGACGAGCACATCCAGTTCGGCGGCACCGGAGTGACAATAGTTACATTTGAATGATTATGAGGATAAATCTTAAATATACAGCCATCGCCGGAGTTGTCATCGCGGTCATCGCGTTCGGCATCGCAGCCATCACAGGAAAGGACGGCGCAAAGAAAGGCGAGATGGGACCGGAGGCGGTAGTGGAAGCCTTCAACAGGGCGGTTACCGCAGGTGACTGGAGCGCAGCGGAAGGTCTGTGCAACACAGTATCGATGAAAGACTATCTCGAGAGCCATCAGGAGGCTTGGGAGACATTGCAGAAGGAGGACAGCAGCGCTCTTGCCATTGCAGCATCTATTCTTTCAGGAGCAGTGATGGAGTTCAGAAAGGTGGAGAAGCACAATGACGGAAGAGCCGTCCACTATACACTTGAGGCAGACGGACACAGAAAGGAGAGGAAAGCGGTCGTGAGGAAGAACGAGGAGGGAGAATGGAAGATCGAAGACATTACAGACGCGATTTAGGCAAACGCGGCGAAGACATTGCGTGTGAATTCCTGCATAGCATAGGACACACGATACTGGAAAGGAACTGGAGAAACGGGCATCTGGAGATAGATATCATCTCGCTTGATGCTGCTGGAATACATTTTGTGGAAGTGAAGACCCGCAGACTCAGCGTCCAGGCCCCGCCCCAGGAAAATGTGAACCACACAAAGCAGGCGAGGATAGCCAAGGCTGCTCTGGGATTTCTGAATACGAAGACAGGCCTGCCGTACGGCAGCTATGAATGCATCTTCGACATCGTCGCCGTCACCTTCGACGGAGACAGAGCCCGGACGGAATGGTTTCCACAAGCCTACATACCAATATATTTATAAGTACACTAAACATCAATACTGATGAACATCAACAATTGCTATTGCGTGATTATGGCCGGAGGATCCGGAACAAGATTCTGGCCAGTCAGCAGAACTTCAAAACCAAAACAGTTTCTGGACGTAGCGGAAACCGGAAAGACATTCATCCGCGAGACCTACGACAGATTCCTCAAGATCGTGCCGCAGGAGAACATCATCGTTGCGACAGCAGCGAGATACCGCGACCTCGTGATGGAGGAGCTACCTGAACTTGACAAAAGCAATCTACTCCTGGAACCTTATTCGCGCAGCACCGCGCCTTGCATCGCTTACGCGACCTACGTCCTCCTCAAGAGAAATCCGGAGGCGAATGTAGTCGTTACACCTTGCGACCATTGCATCGACGATGAGGCCATCTTTGCCGAGACTATCAGAAACGCCTTTGAATATGTCGAGCAGAACGACGTTCTTATGACTCTGGGCGTTGAGCCTACAAGACCTGACACAAACTACGGTTACGTTCAGGCGACAGGCGGAAAGGATGCGCTTGCAAGCGGCAACCCTGTCCCAGTGAAGACCTTCACAGAGAAGCCTGACAAGGATATGGCTGACCTTTTCATCAGCACTGGAGAGTTCTTCTGGAATGCCGGTATCTTCATCTGGAGAGCCGAGACCATCAGAACCGAGATGGAAAAGCACCTTCCTGAGGTGACCGGACTTTTCAAGGGATGGGAGACTGCCATCGGATCGAAGATCGAGGGCGAGTTCGTGCTGAGAGCATTCACCGACTGTATCAACATCTCTATCGACTACGGTGTGATGGAGAAGACAGACAGAGCCTGGATCTACCCAGTGAAGTTCGGCTGGACCGACGTCGGTACCTGGGAGTCGCTCTACAACTACCTTCCTGGAAAGGATGATCTTGCCAACCATATCGAGGCCGAGAGGACACTCCTCGAGGAGACAAAGAACGTTATGGTGGTATCTCCGGGCAAGAAGAAGCTCGTTGCCATCAAGGGACTCGAGAACTTCCTGGTGATCGACACAGAGGACGCACTCGTGATCTGCCCTAAGGATGACAGACAGTTCAAGGACTTCATTTCAGGAATCGCAATGCCTGAATACGAGAAATACCGTTAAACTACAGAATACACATATGGAGAAAAGAATACAGGCCGATATGGTATCGGCAATGAAGGCTAAGGAGACAGTGCGTCTCTCGTCCCTCAGAGCGATCAAGGCTGCGATTATGCTTGCCAAGACTGCAGAGGGATCTACAGGAGAAGTGACAGACCAGGAGATCGTGAAGATCATCCAGAAGCTCGTGAAGCAGCGCAAGGAGAGCGCACAGCAGTATACTGACGCAGGACGTCCTGAACTCGCAGAGAACGAGCTCGCAGAGGCAGCCGAGATGGAGGTTTACCTTCCTAAGCAGCTCAGCGAGAGCGAGCTTGAGGCAGAGCTTGCGAAGATCATCGCAGAGGTAGGCGCTACGAAGCCTCAGGATATGGGCAAGGTGATGGGCGTAGCGACAAAGAAGCTCGCAGGTCTCGCAGACGGTCGTGCCATCTCTGCCACTGTAAAGAAACTCCTCGCATAATCCACTGCGCGCACAAAAATGACGTTTTTGTGCTCAAAATGTGTCAAAAGACATAAAATGCGCACAAATTTCAACTTTTTGTGCGCGGACAAACAAACGGAAGCACTGTTTATGGCAATGCTTCCGTTTTTATATGTCGTCTTTCTGCTATTCGAAGACGATCTGGCCGTCGGAGACTGAGACCTTGATGGTGGAGTCGCGGCGGACGTGACCGTCGAGGATTGACTTCGCAAGGAGGTTCACGAGTTCCTTCTGCATAAGTCGCTTGATCGGACGGGCACCATATGCCGGCTCGTAACCCTTTGTGCTCATATAGTCCTCGAACTCCTGTGTGAACTCTATAGAGACTCCGTTCTCTGCAAGCTTCTCCTGAAGGTCGCGGATCTGGATCCTCAGAATCTCTCGGATATCTGTCTGAGACAGAGGCTCGAACATAATAACCTCATCGATGCGGTTCAGGAACTCCGGACGGACTGTACGCTTGAGCACATCAAGCACCTCATTGCGGCAGTCCGAAAGCATCTTTATGCGGTCTTCGCCCTCTGCAGGCATATGCTCCATAAAGGTCTGGATGATATCCGCTCCGACATTGGATGTCATAATCAGGATGGTGTTCTTGAAGTCCACAGTACGGCCCTTGTTATCTGTAAGACGACCGTCGTCAAGTACCTGAAGCAGGATATTGAACACGTCCGGATGCGCCTTCTCGATCTCATCCAGAAGCACCACCGAATACGGCTTGCGTCTTACCGCTTCGGTCAGCTGACCACCCTCATCATAGCCTACATAGCCCGGAGGCGCTCCCACAAGTCTGCTGACTGAATGACGTTCCTGATACTCGCTCATATCGATGCGTGTCATCATTGTCTCGTCATTGAAAAGGAACTCCGCCAATGCCTTGGCCAACTCTGTCTTTCCCACACCGGTAGTACCCATAAACAGGAACGAACCGATAGGCCTCTTCTCATTCTGAAGTCCTGCTCTCGAACGTCTTACGGCATCAGACACAGCCTCAATGGCAGCATCCTGACCCACTACCCTCTTGTGGAGCTCTGACTCCATACGGAGGAGTTTCTCCCTCTCGCTCTCAAGCATACGGCGCACCGGAATGCCGGTCCATTTTGCAACGACCTCTGCGATATCCTCCGGTGTGACGGCCTCGGTGATGATAGGATTCTCGATGGATGCCTGACGGATGGTCAGCTCATCGATCCTCTTCTGAGCCTCCGCCATCTTTCCGTATCGGATCTCCGCTACTTTTCCGTAGTCACCTGCCCTTTCGGCATTATGTGCCTCGATCTTGTAGTCCTCTATACGCTGACGTGCGCTCTGAAGCTCCGAAAGAATGCCTTTCTCCTCTTCCCAACGCTTACGAAGCCCCTCTCGTTCCTCATTGAGATACTTCAGTTCACTCTTTATCTTGTCCATCTTCAGGGATACGCCCTCTCTTTTGATGGCTTCCTTCTCGATCTCCAGCTGACGGATGCGGCTGTCAAGCTCCGCGATAGGCTCCGGAACGGAGTTCATCTCCAGACGGAGCTTTGAGGCCGCCTCGTCCACGAGATCGATGGCCTTGTCCGGAAGGAAACGATTGGTGATGTATCTGTGTGAAAGTTCTACAGCGGCGATAAGTGCGTCGTCCTCAATGCGCACTTTATGATGGTTCTCGTAACGCTCCTTGAGTCCTCTCATAATGGAGATTGACGCTGCCGGAGACGGCTCTTCCACCATAACCATCTGGAAACGGCGCTCGAGGGCCTTGTCTGCCTCGAAGTATTTCTGATACTCGTCCAGGGTTGTGGAACCGATTGTCCTCAGTTCGCCTCGCGCAAGCGCAGGCTTGAGGATGTTGGACGCATCCATAGCTCCGGATGTACGGCCGGCACCCACAAGAGTGTGGATCTCATCGATGAAGAGGATCACCTCTCCATCGCTTTCGACGACCTCTTTCACCACTCCCTTGAGGCGCTCCTCGAACTCACCCTGATACTTCGCACCCGCTATAAGTGCGCCAAGATCAAGCGAATATATCTTTCTGCTCTTGAGGTTCTCCGGCACATCTCCATCCACAATCTTCTGTGCGATTCCTTCTGAAATTGCAGTCTTGCCCACTCCCGGTTCACCTACAAGTATCGGGTTGTTCTTGGTCCTTCTGCTGAGGATCTGCAATACTCTTCTGATCTCCTCGTCCCTTCCGATAACGGGATCGAGCTTACCCTGCGCCGCCCTCTCATTGAGATTGACAGCGAACCTGGTAAGATTTTCAAACCTGTTTTCTGCCATAATCGTTATTGTTTTCTATTTCAACTTATTTCAAATCCCCGACCATTCGGGGATGATATTGCACAATGCAGTAATAGCCGTCTGCTCAAACGAACAGACGGCTATAATAAGTCAAAATATATTCCAAACAGGTTTTACTGACAAATTGTCAGCACCAACCGGACTTGATTACTCTGCTGACTCCTCAGCTACTACCTCCTCAGCTGGGTTCTCTGCATCTGGAGTAGGGAAAGCTACTTCCTCAACAGCCTCAGTCTCAACCTTGCTTGAGAACTCAGTTGCCTTTACGTTAGAACCTGTAGAGAATGAAGTTGCAATCGATACGATGAAGATGAAAGCAACGAGACCCCAAGTGATCTTCTCAAGAATGTCAGTAGTCTGACGAACACCGAAAGTCTGGTTACCAGCTGTAAAGTTGCTTGCAAGTCCGCCACCCTTTCCGTTCTGAAGAAGCACGATGAGTGTAATCAGCACGCTAGCTACAAGGATGAGCACTGTAAGAATTGTAAAAAGTACGTTCATATCGTCTTAAAAACTAATTGATTTCCTCTAATTTTTGAATAAGGGTTGCAAAGTAAGCACTTTTTTCTGGATATGCCAAAATTAGTTTTGAATAAATGCGCTTAGCCTGCTCATAATAACCCTGTTCTGCGTATATCTGGGCCAATGTTTCCGTGTAGAATTCCAGATCGTGAGTGATGGACTCGACCTTCTCCGGCTTGTCCTGTCTTGCCTTTGCGGCATACCTCGAGAACACGTGGTCGTCAGACTTGCGGACCTTGTCGTATTCCTCCTGCGAGAAGTAGTCTCCGACTCCGGCATACACCTTCCTCTTCGGTTCCTGCACAGCCACTTCAACCTCCTTCTTCTCGGAGATGTATGACTTCAGAAGTCCCTCTACATCAGCATCTTTCCAGTCCTGGCTCTTGCCGGCACGCATAATTGCCGCAAGCTTTCCACGAGAACCCACATACATAGCCGCATCGGCATACTGGGTCTCTCCCCAGGAATCGCCCATACGGCTCATCCTCTCGCAGAGCTCCTTACGCGCACCTCCGAACCAAGGGTAGAGGTTCACGACTCCGATGAGCTCGTCAAGAGTAAGTTTCCTTATGTCAATGTATCCCATTCCGTTACCAGTTTGCTACAGTTGCATTGAAGATATCGTCGCAGAGCTGCTCCACGATGTCCTCACAAAGTTCCGCCTCAACGGCATCCAGAGCGGTCATCGCATCAAAGTCCGCATATGCCGAGAACGACTTGTCTGGAAAATCATCCTCCGGATATTTCCTGTTTGTAAATGCGATCTTCACGTTCACGGTAAGACGGTTCATCGCCGCCTGCTCGTTCGCAGTCACCGCTGTCGCCTTCACATCATATCCGGTAACAGCACCTGTGATCTCAAGGTCACCGTCCATATCCACGAGCTCGAGCTTGGTCAGCCTGAGGAACTTCTCCTGAAGCGCCTCGGTGATCTGGTTGCTCAACGAAGGGTTCACTTTAAGTGCCTTATACTCAAAGTAATTGATAGTCACAGTCTTGACATCCGGCTGAATGGATGTTCCTGTGAACGAATATATGCCGCACGAGTGCACGATCATAGCCGTAACACTCAATGCCAGCACGACTCCGAGAGTCGCGATTATTTTTCTTCCTGTCATCATTTTCTAACTCAACTGCTTAATCTTGCGGTACAGCGTCCTCTCCGAGATTCCGAGCTCTGCAGCTGCTGCCTTCCTGTTGCCGCCGTGCTTGCGCAGCACCTTCTCGATAAGATCGAGGTTCGCACTCTTGATGGAGAGATCCTCCGGACCCTGCTCCTCGTAATCCTGTTCTTCCGGATCTTCGCTCCAGTCACGCACCGGTTCCTGCTCCTGGGGAGCGGCTATCGCAGGCGCCTGACTTCTGCCGAAGCCTGCCTTTGCAACCACCTCCTTAAGGTAATCGACGTCTTGCTTGAGCTGAAGCAGCGTCCTGATGATCGCCTCTCTTTCTCCCGACTCGAACTTCTCCTGAGCCTGCACCGTAGCGGGAAGAAGATTCGGCTCTTCCTTCGGTATATATCTTGACAGTACATCAATGTCTATCAAGCACTTGTCAGCACCGGGAGCAATCTTTCCGGCCTCGAGAGCCGAGATGGTCTCAGCCACATTCTTGAGCTGTCTGATGTTGCCCGGCCACCTGTATTTGCGGAGCATAATCGAAGCATCCTCGGTAAGAGCGACCTTCGCCATTCCGTATTTTGCAGAGAAATCCGACGCAAACTTGCGGAACAGGAGATTTATGTCTCCCGGACGTTCGCGGAGCGCCGGCATTGAGATCGACACAGCGTTCAGTCTGTAGTAAAGATCCTCACGGAACTTGCCCTTTGAAACTGCGTGCATCAGGTTCACGTTTGTCGCAGCGATCACTCTCACATCAGTCTTCAGCACCTTGGAAGAACCCACTCTGATGAACTCTCCCGACTGAAGCACCCTGAGGAGCTTCGCCTGCGACGAAAGAGGAAGCTCTCCGATCTCGTCAAGGAAGAGCGTGCCGCCGTCCGCCTCCTCGAAATAACCCTTGCGCATCTCGTTGGCTCCGGTGAATGAACCCTTCTCGTGACCGAAAAGTTCCGAATCAATGGTACCCTCCGGAATCGCTCCGCAGTTGATTGCGAAGTACTTGCCTCTCTTTCGAGGGCTGTTCTGGTGAATGATGCGCGGAATGTTCTCCTTTCCGACTCCACTCTCTCCCGACACAAGCACAGTGATGTCCGTAGGCGCCACAGCAACAGCAATCTCCAACGCCCTGTTGAGCGCCGGATCATTGCCGATAATATCGAATTTATTCTTTAGACTCTGTAATTCCTGATTGGTCATAACGGCGCAAAGTTACGAAAAGACAGCAAAATAACACCCGCGTTCTTAAAAAATATAAAAATATTGCTATCTTTGCGCGGATATAGGCTTAAAACAAACCATTAATTTTAGCTAAAATATGAGAAAAAACATCAATTTCTTTTTCGCCGCTGCTCTCGGCTTCGCTGCAATCGCTTGTAGCTCACCAGAGAAGATGGCTGAACAGGCAGAGAACGTAACTGTGAAGTGCGAGCCTGCTGTACTTGAAGTTGTAGGCGGCGTTATCGACGCTACAGTTTCTGTTACTTATCCTGAGGACTATTTCCATCCAAAGGCTATCCTCGAGGTTACTCCGGTAATCGTATTCGACGGTGGCGAGGTTAAGATGGAGCCATTTATGTTCCAGGGTGAGAAGGTAGAGGATAACTACGAGGTTGTTCCTTCAGAGGGTGCTACAATCACTAAGAAGGTTCACTTCGAGTATGTTCCAGGTATGGAGCAGTGCTACCTCGAGCTCCGTGGTGTTGCAACTAACAAGAAGCAGTCTGCTGAGCTTCCTTCAAAGAAGGTTGCTGACGGTGCAAACACTACTTATATGCTCGTTTGCCAGAAGGGCAAGCTCGATCTCAAGGCTGACAACTACCAGGAGATCATCAAGCAGACAGCTGAGGGTCAGATCCTTTATCAGATCAACAGCTCAACTGTAAGAAACAGCCAGCTCAAGGGCCAGTCAGTTAAGGACTTCCAGGCTGCTCTCGACGAGATCCTCGCTAACGAGCGCAAGACTCTCGTAAGCACTGACGTTGTAGCTTACGCTTCACCAGACGGAAAGGAGGATCAGAACGCTAAGCTTTCTGACAACCGTTCAAAGACTGCTGAGAAGGCTTACGGCAAGGTAGTCAAGGGCAAGGAGATGACAGGTGACGTTAACGTTGCCAGCATCGCTGAGGACTGGGAAGGCTTCCAGGAGCTCGTTGCTGCTTCTGACCTCGAGGACAAGGATCTCATCATCCGCGTTCTTTCTATGTACAGCGATCCAGCTGTTCGCGAGAAGGAGATCAAGAATATGTCAGCTGTTTACTCAACTCTTGCAAAGAAGGTTCTCCCTGAGCTCCGTCGCGCAAGATTCATCGCTAACGTTGAGTATCAGAACTACACTAACGAGGAGCTCCTTAAGCTCATCGAGGAGAACATCGACGTTCTCGACGAGACTGCTATCCTCCGCGCTGCTACACTTGTTAAGGAGAACGACCAGAAGGTAGCTCTCTACAAGAAGGCTGCTGAGAAGTTCAACAGCACAGCTGCTCAGTACAACCTCGCTGTTACTTACATCAAGATGGACGAGCTTGCAAAGGCTAAGTCTGCTCTCGAGAAGTGCGCTCACGATGCTGACTGGAGCAACGCTAAGGGTGTTATCGCTCTCCGTGAGGGTAACCTTGACGAGGCTACAAACTGCTTCAAGGCTGCCAACAACAAGACTTCAAAGGCTAACCTCGCAGTTGTTGACGTTCTTAAGGGTGACTACGCTGCTGCTGCCGCTAAGCTCGGTGACTGCAAGTGCTACAACGCTGCTCTCGTAGCTCTCCTCAACGGTAACTACGCTCCTGCTGCTGCCCTCACTTGCGAGTGCCCACAGGTTGCTTACCTCAAGGCTGTTGCTGCTGCACGTCAGGGCGACGCTGAGGGTGTCAAGGCTAACCTCGAGGCTGCTGGTAAGTGCGAGAAGCTCGCTGAAAGAGCTGCTAAGGACGTTGAGTTCGCACAGTACAGATAATTCTGACAACAACAGAATACAATATAGGGCGACTGGTTTTCCAGCCGCCCTATTCTTTTTATATAAGGTATCGATTACTGTCTGAGACTCTTTATCAAGGTGAAGAGACGCATTCCCGCCCAGATGAGGATGAGAATATAGCCTCCGAGAAGAAGCTTTGCGTTTGACGAATCAAGTCCGGCCTTGATGTGAAGAATCATAAATGCCACAACTGCCACCAGCAGAAGGGCCATAAATACCGCATAAAATAATCTCAAAATTCTGTTTCCCATTGTCTTGTGTTTTTGTTGGAATTGTAAAGGTAGGAATTTTTGAGTTATTGCGTAACTTTTCATAATTTCGCATACAAATAAATGTCTGAAATATGGGTATTGTCTACATCATAATCGCCGCTTTGGTTTCGGCACTCATCGCCGGAATCGGCGCCTGGAGCATCACACGCTCAACCTTCCTCGCACGTCTCAAGGCTACAGAACAGATGCACGCCAAGGAGATGGAAAACTCCGAAAGGCTGGCTCAGCAGGCCCAGGCCAACTACGAGAGGGCGCTTAAGGAAATGAAGGAGACCGTAGTGGCAAGTATGACTGCAGAGACAGAGAAGATCCTGAAGAAGCGCGAGCAGGAGCTGACAGACGGCAATCAGACCACTATGGACGGTATTCTGAAGCCGCTGAAGGAGAGCATCTCGGCTATGGAAAAGGCTATGAAGGACAATGCCGTCACCCATCTTGAGAACACCACCAAACTTTCGGAGCAGCTCAAGCAGGCGGTGAAAGATATGCAGGAAAAGACTTCCGACGTAGGAAAAAAGGCCGATTCGCTGTCGGAAGCTCTGACCGGAAGACCTAAGGTGCAGGGATGCTTCGGAGAGAACTTCCTCGACGCCATTCTGGCTGGCGAAGGCCTTCAGGAGGGCATCCACTATACCAGGGAGGCGGCGAACGAGGATCTCAGCAGACCGGACTTCGTGTTCCATTTCAAGGACGGATTCGAGCAGAAAGACCTCATCGTGGACTCTAAGGTATCGCTTACCGCATTCGTGGACTATATGAACGCCACCGATCCGGCAGAGAAGACCGCTGCGCTCGACAGACACATCAAGAGCATCCGCAAGCACATAGACGAGCTCGCAAAGAAGGACTATGCGAAGAAGAACGCCAAGTCGTTCGCTGACTACGTATTGATGTTTATGCCGCGTGATATGGCGTTCAGAGTGGCTCTGGAGGCCGATCCTATGCTCTGGCAGGAGGCATATCAGAAGAACGTGCTCATATCTACAGAGCAGACCATTATGCCGTTCCTGAAGATTATGCAGCTGACCTGGAACAAGTTCCACCAGGACACCAACACCCAGAAAATTACCCAGGCCGCACAGAATATGATCGACCGCGTGGCGGACTTCTACGACCAGTACATCGAGCTCGGAAAGAAGCTCAAGGCCGTAGGCACAGCATACAACGGCGGCGTGACAAAACTCCAGGACGGAGGCCGCAGCATCACCACATCAGCCAAGCAGGTCATTTCATTGGGCACCAAGCTCAGCAAGGGCAAGGAGCTCAACATCCCTGAGGAAATCCCGGAAATCGGCTCAGCCGAATAGATGCGCTATGGCTAAGAAGACCGAAAAGACAAATGCCGCCCGCCTTCTTGACAAGGCCAAGATTGCGTACGACCTGATCCCATACGAGTTCGACGAGAACGACCTTGCTGCTCAGCACGTTGCAGACAGCCTCGGCCAGCCTGTCGAGAGGGTGTTCAAGACTCTTGTCCTTTTCGGGGACAGGACCGGTCACATCGTATGCGTAGTTCCCGGCAATGCAGAAGTAAGCCTCAAGGCTTTAGCCAAGGCGTCCGGCAACAAGAAGGTGGAGATGATCCTGATGAAGGACCTCCTTGCGGTGACCGGATATATCAGAGGAGGCTGCTCCCCTATCGGTATGAAGAAGCGCTTCCCTACCTATTTCCACACCAGCGCACTCGAGTTCGACACCATCTATGTCAGCGCAGGAGTGAGGGGCCTTCAGATAGAAATAGCCTCCGACAAACTCATTTCGTTCGTCGGAGGCCATATAGCGGATATAGCTTCCTTTGAAATAATATAGTCCGCAATCCCATTAGCTTCAGATGATGGGTTAAGAGCGTATCAAAATGCTTTAGATTGTATGTCATGACTCATTGGAAAGGTAAAAACAGACACAAGTATCTTCTATAATTTCATCTAATTTTTGTGTGTAAGTATCGGAAGAATTTACTATCTTTACATGAGATTTCAGAGGAAATCAAACGCCTTTCAGAAGTCATCTGTGCAAGGCATCGTATAGTCATCCGGTATATGGAATCTGACGGAGACCATATTAATTATATGGTCGAACTAGAACCCAATATGAGCATAAGCAAAGCCGTTTCACTAATGAAGGGCTACACGACATATTGGATCTGGAAAAGATTCTCTTCAATCCTAGTGCAACATTTCTGGAAAGAAAGAACATTCTGGACAGATGGATATTTTGCATGCAGCATAGGAAATGTATCGGAAGAAACCCTTAGAACATATATTGAGAACCAAGGCTGATGGAACGTGGTTACAAATACAGGATTTATCCTAACAAGGCGCAGCGGGAGTTGATTGCAAAGACTTTCGGCTGCTGCCGCTTTGTGTATAACCACGCTCTTGACAGACGAAAGGCCTTGTATGAGAAGGAAGGTGTGTCACTCTCTAGAACTGACTGCAACAACTGGTGCAATAGAGAACTCAAGGCTCAAAACGAATGGCTTCGTGAGGTTGATAAGTTCGCTCTGACTAACTCCATCTACGATATGGATAATGCCTACAAGAAGTTCTTAAAGGAGCACGCAGGCTATCCAAAGTTTAAGAGCAAACACAATAACCGTCAGTCATACACCACCAATTTCACCAATGGTAATATTGCAGTAGACTTTAATGGTGATACAATCAAACTCCCGAAGCTCGGCAAGATCAAAGCTAAGGTCCATCGTGCTTTTGACGGAGTTATTAAGAATGCTACTATATCTTGTACTCCATCTGGAAAGTATTTTGTGTCTATCTGTGTTGATGCAGAAATACCCGAATTTCATTCCGCTATAGGTGTTGTCGGGATTGACCTTGGAATTAAAGACTTATGTACCAATTCTGATGGTACTAAGTTTAGTGGGCCAGACCTCGCAAAGTTGCAGTCAAGAATGAAGAGGCAGCAACGAAGTTTATCCAAGAAGTCTAAAGGCAGCAACAATTACAAAAAGCAGAAACTAAGATTAGCGCGTCTGCATGAGAAGATAACCAATATCCGAAAGGATTCACTTCACAAACTGAGTAGAAGTCTCGTTGATGAAAACCAAGTCATCGTGACGGAAAGCCTTAATGTGAAGGGAATGCTCAGAAACCATCATCTTGCTCGTAGTATCTCTGATGCGTCATGGTATGAACTCGCACGCCAGCTTGAGTACAAGAGCAGATGGCACGGACGCAAGTATATCAAGATTGATACTTTCTTTGCCTCAAGTCAGGTCTGTTCCAATTGCGGCCACAAAGAGCAGAAAGTCAAGAACTTGGCAGTCCGTTCATGGATCTGTCCAAAGTGTTCCGCAGTGCATGACCGTGACATCAATGCTGCAATCAACATTCTCAGAGAAGGTCTTCGTCAGGAAGGCCTAGAAATATACATAGGGCAGGAACTGCCCGAATTCAAGCCTGTGGACCGGCCAACGATGGACGACCGTCGCATCAGCGACCTAAGAAGTCGTGCTGGGATGAAGCAGGAAGCCCATAGGCTTTAGACTATGGGTAGTTCACTAGTCCTATTCGAAAGAGTACATCAGATTCTTTCCGTTTCCATAAAGGCAGTTTCTGACTTTCAGTTCACCTGAGAGCACAGGCACCATTGCGGTCTTTCCTGCCGGGAAGATGTAAAGTGCGTCGCCCTGATCCATAGTATAGGTGATGTCAGAAACGTTTGTCACCTCCATCTTTCCATTGCCTAAATTCCTGACTTTCAATGAAGCAGAGATGAGTTTAGTGAGATATTCAGCATCTCCCACAAGCGTTCCGTGGAAGAAGGCCAGAGTTCTGCGTGCATCCAGAGCCTCCCTTATAGCCTCCTCGCTTCTTTCTGTAGCAAACACCAGAGTCATAGGACGTATCCAACGCTCGCGGTCAGCGTAATCGATGGCCACAGGACCGTGGATGTCGGTATTCGCCATAGGGGCAATGCCGTATTCCTTGTACCAGTCGAATGTAAGCGGATATGACTCCATACAGTTATAAAGTTCATATGCCGAGATCTTGCCCTGCTTGATGAGTTCCTCGTGCACAGGGTACATTGTAGACTTGTTGTCTGGCCATCCCGGATGGTTCCAGATGATGTATCCGCCCTGCTCCAACGCGATGTCGATAGCCTTCAACGGATCATCCACGTCCAGTTTGTCTGCATCCTTGATGAAGATGGCATTCAGGTGTCCGAGAGGCTTTCCGCGTGTGATTTCAGTGCCCTTGATAAGGATGAAGCCGTATCTGTCTGCCTCTTCCTTCGCGATATTGAAAGATTCGTTGTGACCGACCTTAACGATGTGGCTGTGCGGCCTGTACTCCAGATGGTCTGTCATCGCGATAGCATCCAGACCTTCCTGCCACGCTTCCTGCACTCTTACAGACGGCCATACAGATCCGTCAGAGAAGGATGTGTGGATGTGGAAATCACATTTTAGAGTCAGATAACCGTCGAAGCCAGGTATTGCAATCTCATTGCGATACTGTGACTGGTTAGTGTGGTCATACTTATGGACGTCGTCATTCGACATCTGGGCGTTAGCCACCACAGGCAGCGCTAAAGCGAGTAGAAAGAGCAATCTTTTCATAAAATTCATCCATTATGTACAGCAAATTTATATATTTGTATGAACTTTTGCACACATACTCACAATTTACACACACAATTACTAATTTATCGGAACTTTATGAATAAGATTCTGCTTAGTTGTCTATTGCTTATAGCCGGAACTGTCTGCAGCGCTCAGATCGCTCCTCCCAAGCAGATAGACACTCTCTTCATCACATCAATCCGTCACGATGAATTCGACATTCCCAAAGACCAGTGGCCTTTTGAGATCATCTGCAAGTCCAAGTCAGACTTCACCATCGGCGACTCCACCTACAGCATCTTCGAGGTGAACAAATGGGGCAAGACATCACACTACTCGATCAGAGACAACAAGAAAAGGATGATGACCGAGCTCTGGCTTACAACGGGCAACCTCAACAAGTTCACCCTCGTGCTTTTTGACGGATACGAAATCTCTTGTATATCAAGCAAATACATTCCTGTAGAGAAATTCAACACACAGCCTTGCGTGACTACCTGCTCTATAGACGGCAGAAACCTTGAATCTGTGGAGTTCCCTGACTTCGTATGCCACGCGGATGGAGAAGTTGTGATACTCGTCCAGGTCGACAAGGAGGGCAAGGTGACCGGAACAAAGGTAATTGACGACGTTTCCGACCAGAACAAATGCCTGCGCTACTTCGCCACAAGATCGGCAAGCCTCGCCAAGTTCTCTCCTTCAGAAGACGCGCCGGAACAGCAGTATGGAGAGATCGTCTACGAGTTCAAACGTGACAAGAGCTCAAAGGAAAAGAAATACTACGCCGGTTTAAGAGAAAGATATCCTTGGTTGCCATAACCA
>JAFYXE010000055.1 GCA_017546275.1 Bacteroidales bacterium
ACTATCTTCACGATTTTGTACGCGTGATGATCAACCCTGTGGTTCTCGAGGAGAGCGAGGAGACCTGCGAGTATTCGGAGGGCTGTCTCAGCGTGCCTGGCATCTATGCCGAGGTGTGCCGTCCTTCAAAGATCAAGGTGGAGTACTACAATGAAAACCTTGAGAAGGTTGTAGAGGAGTTCGACAAGTTCGGCTGCAGAATGGTTCAGCACGAGCTTTCACACCTCGATGGCAACCTTTTTGTTGACAACGTGTCTCCGATCCGACGCAAGATGATCACCCGCAAGCTTCAGGCGATCTCAAAGGGAACGGTTCAGACAAGATATAAATCTAAGAGATAAAGTTATGGGAGCATTTCACGCTTATGACATCAGAGGAATCTACAATGTGGATTTTGATAAGGACATCGCATACAAGGTAGGTTACTTCCTTCCTGAGCTTCTTTCTGCAGACAAGGTGCTTGTGGGAAGAGACGCCAGAGTTTCATCACCTGAGATCCACGAGTATCTCCTCAAGGGATTGACCGACGCAGGTGCAGACGTATATGACATCGGACTCAGCACCACACCTATGGTGTACTTCGGTACTGCACACTACGGTTTCAAGGCATCTGTCCAGATCACAGCATCGCACAATCCTGCAGAGTACAACGGTATGAAGGTTTCCCGTGAGAACGCTCTCCCTGTGGGTCTTGACACAGGTCTCGGCCAGATCAAGGAGTGGGTAGAGAACGGACGTCCTTGCGTTCCTGCAGAGGTGAAGGGCAAGGTCCACGATATGGATATCAAGAAGGACTACCTCGATTTCCTTCTCAAGTATAAGGGAGACTGGTCTTCGCTCAAGATCGCGATGGACGTGTCGAACGGTATGGCATCGCTCTTCGTTCGCGAGATCTTCGGAGACAGCCCTGCATACATCTATGAGAATATGGACGGCAGCTTCCCTAACCACGAGCCAAATCCGCTCAACCCTAAGAATATCGTAGACCTCCAGAAGCTGGTTGCAGAGACCAAGGCTGATATCGGAGTGATCTATGACGGTGACGCTGACCGCGTTATGTTCGTGGATGAGAACAGCAGATTCATTTCTCCTGACCTTATGATCGCAGTGCTCGGACACTATTTCCTCGAGGAGAGGGGAGAGAAGGGCTATGTTCATCAGGACATCCGCAGCTCGAAGGCTGTAGGCGAGTACCTCGCTCCTATGGGAGGCGTGATGAACACTTGGAGAGTAGGACGCGCATATGCTGCCCTCAAGCTTCGTGAACTTGATGGAGTGTTCGGCGGTGAGCTTGCAGGTCACTACTACTTCCGTGACTTCTTCTATTCTGACAGCGGTCTCCTCGCATCTATCCTCATCCTCAATGTCGTAGCCAAGATGAAGGCTCAGGGCGTAAGCCTCAGCCAGCTCATCGCACGCATCGAGAAGTATCAGAACTCAGGTGAGATCAACTTCCGCGTTGAGGACAAGTTGGGCGCAATGAACGCAGTACGCGATTACTTTATGAACACAGAGAAGTCTACCGCATATATGGACTTCGACGGATACAGAGTGGAATTCCCAGACTGGTGGTTCAATATCAGACCTTCGAATACTGAGCCTTATCTCAGATTCCTCTGCGAGGCTACTTCGAAAGAACTTCTCGACGAGAAGGTTGCAAAGGTAAGAGAGATTCTCACTACCCAGTTTGGAGCAAAATAGAAACGATGACTATAGGAAGATTAAAAGACGTAATAAGATTTGTAATGGTCAGCGCCGCATTGTTGTGTGTCGCTGACCTCTATGCGAATAATCCGTACAGGATTGACACTGTGAGGACTCAGCTCGTAATCCCGCGTCCTGCGAAGGACCCGCTGAAGTCGCTGATGAAGTCTCCGTCAGATCCTGTGGATACATTGGACACTGCTAACGAGCATATCAAGGTGATCCTTTACGGAGACAATACCTGGCAGTATTACAAGATGCCTTCATATCAGACTGTGACCGGAGTGTTTGACGAATATTGGTCAAGCACGGGAACCAATCCTTACGGAGTGGAACTTGCCGACCTTCCGTCACAGTGGTCTATATGGTGCGTGGACAGCCTTGACCAGTATCACTGCCCATACCAGGGGGAAGTATATTATAGAGGTAAGTTCGGCATCCGCCGCGGTCGCCGTCATCAGGGAGTCGACCTTCCTCTTAAGACCGGAGATCCGATCTATGCTACGTTCACCGGTAAGGTGCGTATCTCAAAGTATTGGGGCGCATACGGAAATGTTGTCGTGATCAGACACGAGAACGGCATCGAGACATTCTATGCCCACCTCTCGAAGAGACTCGTTGAGCAGGATGACTGGGTTAATGCCGGTGATGTCATCGGATACGGCGGATCAACAGGCCGCTCGACTGGTCCTCACCTCCACTATGAGACAAGATATCAGGGCTTTGCATTTGACCCTCAGTGGCTTATCGACTTCAAGACAGGTCAGCTCCGTCATCGTCTGTTCGTGCTGAAGAAGAAGTACTTCAATATCTACAGCAACTACGAGCAGGACTTTGAGGATGAGGCGAAGAACGAGGAAGACGACAAGAAGGAGGATGCTGAAAGAGAGGCAATGCGCTGGTACACCATCAAGTCCGGAGACACTCTCAGCAGAATCGCTATCAATAACAATACTACCATCAGCGAACTCTGCCGTCTGAACGGCATCTCTCGCAACGCTACTCTCAAGATCGGAAAGAAGATCCGTGTGAGATAACAGATGTAAGAACAAAAAATGACCGGCTTCAAATCGAAGCCGGTCATTTTTTTATCGGGTATCTGTTACTCCCACTCGATTGTAGCTGATGGCTTTGGTGAGAGGTCGTAGCATACGCGGTTCACCATAGGAACCTCAGCGAGGATACGGTCTGTGATCTTGAGGAGGATCGGCCAGTCGATCTGCTCGATGCTTGCAGTCATTGCGTCGATAGTGTTCACGGCGCGGATGATTACAGGCCAGTCGTATGAACGCTCGTTGTTGCGTACACCTACAGACTTGAAGTCTGGAACTACAGTGAAGTACTGCCATACTTTCTTGTCGAGGCCTGTTGCTGCAAACTCCTCGCGGAGGATTGCGTCAGCCTCGCGGAGAGCCTCAAGACGGTCGCGTGTGATGGCACCGAGGCAGCGTACTCCGAGACCTGGACCTGGGAACGGCTGGCGATATACCATCTCATACGGAAGACCGAGCTCGACGCCGCAAGCACGAACCTCATCCTTGAAGAGCTGCTTCAAAGGCTCTACGAGTTCGAACTGGAGGTCCTCAGGGAGACCGCCTACATTGTGGTGTGACTTCACGCACTTTGCAGTCTTTGTACCGCTCTCAACGATGTCCGGATAGATTGTACCCTGGCCGAGGAAGTCGATGCCGTCAAGCTTGCGTGCCTCTTCTTCGAATACGCGGATGAACTCACCGCCGATGATCTTTCTCTTCTGCTCAGGATCTGCAACGCCCTCGAGGAGACCGAGGAAACGGTCAGTTGCATCAACATATACGAGGTTGGCGCAAAGCTGGTTTCTGAACACCTCTACTACGTTCTCAGACTCGCCCTTACGCATAAGGCCGTGGTTAACGTGAACGCAAACGAGGTTTTCGCCGATAGCCTTGAGGAGGAGGGCTGCTACTACCGAGCTGTCAACTCCGCCTGAGAGAGCGAGGAGAACCTTGCGGTCGCCTACCTGGTTGCGGATGAGCTCCACCTGGTCGGCAACGAAGTTCTTCATATTCCAGTTAGCCTCTGCCTTGCAAGTCTCGAACACGAAGTCCTTTACTGCGTTCTTGATGAACTCCTCGTCGTTTTCGAACTGAGGGAGCTTCACCTCGCAGAGAGCCTTGTCGTGGCCTGCAGCCATTACTGGGAAACCTGCCTCATAGATTTCTGGAAGGACGTCGATCGCAACTCCGTCAATCACGTTGTTAGGGCCTCCGTTGATGATGATACCCTTTACATTAGGCAGTGCCTTGAGCTCTGCTGCTGTGATGTCGTGCGGGTAGATTTCGCTGTATACTCCGAGTGCGCGGATCGCTCTGGCTACCACTGTGTTCTCGTGACTTCCGAGATCAAGAATTACGATGTTGTCCTGTTTCATATTTTCTTTAAGTTTTTTTCCGGCGCAAAAATAAAAAAAGTGTTTCAAATATTTTATAAAAATATCTACTTTTGCAAATCTTTTTCGAACGGATTTTCCGGTCGAGCGGTTTCGTGCCGTCAAATGTTAAAATTAAGCAATATGCAGGATATCAGAAACATTGCGATCATCGCTCACGTAGACCACGGTAAGACTACACTCGTGGACAGGATGATTTATCAGGCGCGCCAGGCGCGCGAACAGGAGAAGCTGGGAGAGCTCATCCTTGACAACAACGACCTCGAAAGGGAAAGAGGTATCACTATTCTTGCAAAGAATGTTTCAGTAATATATAAAGGTGTAAAAATCAACGTCATCGACACTCCGGGCCATAGCGACTTCGGAGGCGAGGTGGAGCGCGTCCTCAATATGGCGGACGGCGTGATCCTTCTTGTGGATGCGTTCGAAGGCTGTATGCCTCAGACCCGTTTTGTGCTCCAGAAGGCTATCGAAATGGGTAAGAAACCGGTTCTCGTGATCAACAAGGTGGACAAGCTGAACTGCCGTCCTGACGAGGTCCAGGAAGAGGTGTTCGACCTTATGTTCTCTCTTGGCGCAACTGAGGACCAGCTCGATTTCAGAACTGTCTATGGAAGTGCAAAACAGGGATGGATGTCTACAGACTGGCGCCAGCCGACCGAGGACATCACAGCGCTGCTTGATACTATCCTCGAGGTAATCCCTTCTCCAGAGATCGCAGAGGGAACGCCTCAGATGCTCATTTCTTCACTTGAGTACTCTCCATACGTAGGCCGTATCGCAGTGGGTCGTGTTACCCGCGGATCCCTTACTGCAGGTATGAATACTACACTCTGCAAGCGTTATGACATAATGCAGAAGCAGAAGATCAAGGAGCTTATGGTGTTCGACGGACTCGGAAAAGCCAAGGTAGAGGAGGTACAGTGCGGTGACATCTGTGCTGTAGTCGGACTCGAGGGCTTCGAGATCGGTGACACCATCGCTGACTTTGAAAATCCGGAGGCTCTGCCTCCAATCGAGGTGGACGAGCCTACAATGAGTATGCTCTTCTGCATCAATAACTCACCGTTCTTCGGAAGAGAGGGTAAGTTCGTTACATCAAGGCACCTAAAGGAGCGTCTTGAGAAGGAGCTTGAGAAGAACCTTGCTCTTCGCGTGAAACCAGGTCCGAATGCGGATTCGTTCGTGGTATACGGACGTGGTGTCCTTCACCTCTCTGTCCTCATCGAGACTATGCGTCGCGAGGGCTTCGAACTTCAGGTGGGACAGCCTAAGGTGCTCGACAAGGTCATCGGTGGCCAGCGTTGCGAGCCTATCGAGATGCTCACAATCGATGTTCCCGAGGAATTCGTAGGAAGATCGATCGAGCTCGTTACCCGCAGAAAGGGTGCACTCATCCAGATGGAGGGAAGGGGAGACAGAACCCACCTTGAGTTCGACATTCCTTCACGTGGACTTATGGGACTCCGAAGCAACCTCCTCACCGCAACACAGGGAGAGGCAGTTGTGGCACACCGTCTCAAGGGTTATGAGCCTTACAAGGGAGATATAGAGCGCCGTACAAACGGTTCGCTCGTATCGCTCGAGACAGGAGTTTCAGTTGCGTATTCAATGGACAAGCTCCAGGATCGCGGACGTTTCTTCATCGAGCCGGGTGTGGACATCTATGAGGGACAGGTTGTTGGAGAGCACACTCGTGAGCGTGACCTGAACATCAACATCTGCAAGACTAAGAAACTTACCAATATGCGTGCTTCCGGCAGTGACGACAAGGTTATGCTTCCTCCTCCGGTAGTTTTCTCTCTCGAAGAGGCATTGGAGTATATCCAGGAGGATGAGTTGGTTGAGGTAACACCTAAGTCTATGAGACTCAGGAAGATAATACTTAATGAAATTGAGCGCAAGAGAAAATCTTCTGATTTCGATTGCTAATAATAAAAGTTTTTGTTACCTTTGCGGGCTCAAATCTATTTACGGGTCAGTATGAACGATAAATTTATCATACCTTTAAATGGTTTGACTGCTGGAGAAAACCACTTTTTCTGGCAGGCAGGAAAAGAGTTCTTCGACAGTTTTGAAAACTCGGAAATCCTTGATGCACATCTGGATACGGATGTGAGAGTCGAGAAGTCGGGCCGCTACATCGGAGTGGACTGCGATGTGAGGGGAGAGATCAAAGTGGAGTGTGACAGGTGCCTCGACGAGCTCGAATTGCCGGTGGATGTTGAGATTATGCTCAGCGTCAAGTATGGCGACGAGGAGTCATCAGATGAACCGCAGGAGGGAGAAAGAGAGGTTCTCTTTGTTCCGGAAGACAGCGCGGAGCTGGATATGAAACAGATAATCTATGATTATGTGTGTCTGTCGCTTCCGATGCAGAGGGTTCACGAGGATGGCGAATGTAATCCTGATACTATGAAGTATTATGGAGCTGAGGTGACCGGGATTTCAGAGGAGAATGAGGGTGAAAATCCTTTCTCGGCGTTGAAGAGTCTCTTTAAATGATTATTAATAATTAAAAAAATATTTAGAAATGGCACATCCAAAACACAAAGTCTCTAAGCAGAGACGTGACAAGAGAAGAACACACGATGTAGCTGTAGTTCCTACACTCGCTACTTGTTCAAACTGCGGTGCAACTATTATGTACCACAGAGTATGCCCTGAGTGCGGCTACTACAGAGGTCGTCAGATCATCGAGAAGAAGGCTGAGTAATCAGCCTTTCTTTTGATGGCCCTGTAGTTCAACGGATAGAATGGAAGTTTCCTAAACTTTAGATAGCAGTTCGATTCTGCTCGGGGCTACGGAAAAGAGCTAGGCAAAAGCCTGGCTCTTTTTGTTGTACGCCCAGCATGGGCATGTTCTAACGGGTGAAAGTCCCTAATGCGCCCTAATGACGGGAAGCATATAGCCAAGGGCAAGGGTGTCCATCGTGAGGTGGAATCTGAAGGAAGCCGGC
>JAFYXE010000056.1 GCA_017546275.1 Bacteroidales bacterium
CGCAGTGGTAGATTGGAACGAGACAAATCCGGAAGGATGGGCAGAGGACAAGAGTCCTGAGATCAAGCCTTCGGACATCATCGTTTATGAGATGCACCATAGGGATTTCTCTATCCACCAGACTTCCGGCGTGACTAACAAGGGTAAGTATCTTGCTCTCACTGAGGAGGGAACAAAGAACCCTGACGGCCTTGCAACAGGTATTGACCACCTCAAGGAGATCGGAGTGACTTATGTGCAGCTCCTTCCTTCGACTGACTTCATCACAGTCGATGAGGCTCACCTCGAGAACAACCAGTACAACTGGGGTTATGATCCGTTCAACTACAATGCAGTAGAGGGATCATACTCGACAGATCCATACAACCCTGTAACCCGTATCAAGGAGTTCAAGCAGATGATCCAGGCTCTCCACAAGGCCGGCTTCCGCGTGATCCTCGACGTGGTTTACAACCACACTACAGATGCTTCAAAGACAGGTTTCGAGCGCACAATGCCAGGCTACTTCTACCGTATGCGTGAGGACGGATCGTTCTTCGACGGTTCTGGCTGCGGCAACGAGACAGCATCTGAGCAGGAGATGTTCCGCAAGTATATGATCGAGTCTCTCGAGTGGTGGATGAAGGAGTACCACATCGACGGATTCCGCTTCGACCTTATGGCCATCCACGACATCGACACTATGAACGAGATCAGCGAGCGTCTCCACGCGATCGATCCGAACGTGGTGATCTACGGTGAGGGCTGGGCAGCACAGGCTCCTGCATTCCCTGCAGAGAAAATCGCCCTCAAGGCTAACACTTATATGCTTGACAAGGTGGGTGCGTTCAGCGACAATATCCGTGACGCTGTGCGCGGACCTCTCGGCTGTGAGAACGCTGGATTTATGGACGGCGTTGCCGGAAACAAGGCAAACGTGGAGTTCGGTATCGTCGGCGGTATCGAGCACCCTCAGGTGACTGTCGAGGCTTGGACAAGCAACCCGCTCCAGCACGTAAGCTACGCAAGCTGCCACGATGACCACTGTCTCCGTGACCGTCTTGAGGAAGCTACAAAGGCGACTGAGAAGGAGCGCCTCGCAATGGTGAAGCTCGCTCAGACAGCAATGTATACATCACAGGGTATTCCGTTCATTTTCAACGGAGAAGAGCTCTATCGCCACAAGCAGGGCGTGAAGAACAGCTACAACAGACCTGACTCGATCAATGCGATCGACTGGACATACAAGACTCAGTACAAGGATCTCGTGGACTACTATGCCGGTCTCGCTGCTATCCGTCACGCACATCCTGGCTTCTGCCTCGGTGATGCCGCTCGCGTACGTGAGAAGCTCCAGTTCATCGAGGTGAACGACCCTTGCGTCGTAGCATTCCGCATCAGCGGACTCGAGGGCATCGACTCGGCGAAGTCACTCGTTGTCGTTCTCAACGGATCGAAGAAGAACGTGAAGATCGAGATCCCTCAGGGCAAATATGTAGTGCTTGCACAGAACGGATATGCAGATGCTGACGGCATCGGTGCATACACCGGCAAATACTGCGCAGCAGGCGCCACTTCCGCAACCATCCTCGCAGAAATGTAGATTGCCACGGCCCTGACGGGCCTCGCAATGACGTTGATGAATTCCTGGTACGTCATTCCGAGGAGGCCGAAGGCCGACGTGGGAATCTTTAAAACGATAATAAACAAACAAAATATGAAGAAGATACTTTTAACCATCTGTGCTGCCCTCGTGGTGCTCTCGTGTGCACAGAAGCCACAGGCTCCACAGCAGCCGCTTGAAAATTCAGTAGTGTACGAAATGAACGTACGCCAGTATACACAGGAAGGAACATTCGCTGCCGCTCAGCAGGAACTTCCACGCCTTGCAGAACTCGGAGTAGACATCGTATGGCTTATGCCTATCTACCCGATCGGAGTAGAGGGACGCAAGGGTGAACTCGGTTCATACTATGCAGTCAAGAACTACTGCGACATCAACCCTGAGTTCGGTACATTGGCGGATTTCGACAACTTCGTTGCTGAGGCACACAGACTCGGCCTTCGCGTGGTGATCGACTGGGTGGCAAACCACACATCTCCTGATGCTGTCTGGGTAACCGGCAAGCCAGCAGAGTGGTATGAGCGTGATGCTGAGGGAAATACAACATTTACAGCAGACTGGTCAGATACAGCTAACCTCAACTATGAGAACCCTGAGGTATGGCAGGGAATGCAGGCGGCACTCCGTTTCTGGATGGAGCGCGGCATCGATGGATTCCGCTGCGATATGGCTTGCGAGGTTCCGCTCGAGTTCTGGCAGGAGGCTATCTCAGGCCTTCGTGCAGATTATCCGCATATGTATTGGCTTGCAGAGGGTGAGGAGCCTATGCTTCACACACTTTCAGGCTTCAACGCTTCATACTCTTGGGAGCTTCACCATATGATGAACTCTATCGCACGTGGCGAGCAGGGTGTTGAGGATCTTCTCGCATACCTCGCAAAGGATGCTGAGAGACATCCGGCAGAGGCATTCCGCCTTATGTTCACATCTAACCACGATGAGAACTCTTGGGCAGGTACAGAGTTCGAGAGAATGGGTGACGCTGCAAAGGTTATGGCAGTCCTCACATTCACTCTTCCTGGCGGTCAGCCGCTTATCTATACCGGACAGGAGATCGGATGGAACAAGAGATTCGAGTTCTTCCAGCACGATCCTGTGACATCTTGGGAGAAGAACGAGTATACAGACTTCTACAAGTGGCTCATCGACATCCGTCACAACAATCCTGCACTCGCAGCCGGCGCGAACGGCGGTGCGTTCGAGGTCGTTTCTGCTGAGGACGGCGTTCTCGTGTTTACACGTACACTTCCGGAGAACAAGGTGACAGTGAAGGTTGAGCTCAAGGCTCCTTGGTCATACGAAATTACAGCAGAGTAATCCTACTGCCATTCCGAGCGAAGTCGAGGAATCTTTTATATGATAAATATGAAAAAAACAATTATATCACTATTGACAATAGCGGCCCTGGCGGCGTGCTCGGGACCCGCTTTCGACCCTGCTTCAGTCGCTGATGCGACTTCGGAGCAGGTCTCTCGCGTCGAGCCGCTTTCGTGGTGGGTCGGCCTGAAGACTGACCTCCAGCTCCTGGTTCAGGGTGAGGGCATCTCTGAATATGACGTCACAATCGAGGGCGGCAAGGGAGTCTCTGTCGAGAAGATCAACAAGGCTGAAAGCCCTAACTATCTCTTTGTGGACGTGAATGTGGCTCCGAATGCACAGCCGGGCACATACTACATTGTGTTCTCAAAGGACGGCGAGTCATTCAAGTATCCATATGAGATCGCGGCTCGTGCCGAGGGATCTGCGGAGCGTCACAGCTTCACAACAGCGGATATGGTCTATCTTATTATGCCTGACCGCTTTGCGAACGGCGATGCTTCCAACGATTCTACTGATGATACAGCCGAGAACGCCAACCGTGCAAACGGCGGCGGCCGTCACGGCGGAGACATCCAGGGCGTGATCGACCACCTCGACTACATCAGCGAACTCGGAGCGACATACATCTGGACTACTCCGTTCCTCGAGGACAACGACCCTCAGGGTTCATATCACGGATATGCCGCATCTGACTACTATCACATCGACTCACGTTTCGGTTCCAACGAACTCTACAAGGAGCTCGTGGACAAGGCTCGCGAGAAAGGCCTCGGCATCATTATGGACATCGTACCTAACCACTGCAGCTATGTGCACTGGTGGATGGAGGACCTTCCTTTCCAGGATTGGGTTCATCAGTTTGACACCTACACCGGAACAAACGTAGCCTTCTCTACCAATATGGACCCTAACGCTTCTTCGAAGGACCTTTACATCCAGGAGAGCGGCTGGTTCGTGCCTACAATGGTGGATATGAACCTTGATAACCCTTACGTGCTCCAGTATTTCATCCAGTGGGGCGTATGGTGGATCGAGTACTCAGGTCTCAACGGCTTCCGCGTGGACACATATCCATACAATGAGAAGAACCCTGCATCAGAGTGGTGCAAGGCCATTATGAACGAGTATCCTAACTTCAACATCGTAGGTGAGTGCTGGACTTCATCCATCCCTCAGCTCGCATACTGGCAGGGCGGCAATGCCAACAAGGACGGCTTCGACTCACACCTTCCTTCGATTATGGACTTCCCGCTTCACGATGCAATGCGTGATGCCCTCGACGAGGACTACGGCGGATGGGGAGCAGGTATGACCAAGGTATATGACATCCTTTCGCACGACTTCGTGTATCACGATCTCTCGAAGATGCTCATCTTCCCTGGCAACCACGACACAGCGCGTATCGGCGACTGCGTACGCAAGGATCCACGTGCCCTCAAACTCGCTATGACAATGATGGCAACTATGCGCGGTATCCCTCAGATCTTCGCAGGTGACGAGCTTATGTTCGTTTCCACAAATCCGGACAATATCGGTGACCATCCTGGTCTTCGCGTGGATTTCCCAGGCGGATGGGAGGGCGATGCTGTCAACCTCTTTACAGATGAGGGCCGTAAGGCACAGACACACAACACCGACGGCCTCAAGGTCGAGAAAGGTCAGGCTGCCGACCTCTTCGACTATGTCAGCCGTCTCTTCCAGTGGAGAAAGACCAAGGATGTCATCCACAACGGAAAGACCGTGCATTTTATGACCCGCGACAATACATATGCATACTTCCGTTATGACGAGGATGATGCCGTTTTCGTATACATCAACAATAATCTTGATCCGGTGAATGTACCGTGGTCTTACTATTCTGAGATTTCAGAAGGCCTCACAGACGGTGTGGATGTACTTACCGGAGAGCCTTTCGAGGTTTCAGATGCTACCGTTGTTGCTCCAAAGACTGCTCTTGTGGTTGAGTACAAGAGATAATAGTCATTTCTAAATGATAATAATTACTAATAACTATATGATGAAAAGAATCATTTCAGCACTTTCGGCAGCGGTCCTTATGATCGCCTGCGCTCCTAAGCAGGGTCCGGTGACTGACGTCCAGACCCTCCAGTCGCCTGACGGCGTCCTGGAAATGACTTTCCAGCTTACATCTGACGGAACACCTCAGTATGCCCTCAACTACGGCGACCAGAAGGTGATCCTTCCTTCAGACCTCGGCTTCGAACTCCGTGGCGTGCTCAAGGCACAGAAGCTTATTTACAACGCAGACGGTACTATTTCAAAGGAAGACCGTGAGCCTTGCAACTCTTTCTACGACGGCTTCGCTGTGGAGAGCGTGGAGACTTCTACATTCGATGAGACCTGGGAGCCAGTATGGGGTGAGGAGGCGCAGATCCGCAACAACTACAACGAGCTCCTCGTGAACCTCGTCCAGACTTCTACTGAAAGAAAGATGGCTATCCGTTTCCGCCTCTACAATGACGGTCTCGGTTTCCGCTATGAGTTCCCATACCAGAAGAACCTCAGCTACTTCGTGATCAAGGAGGAGTTGACACAGTTCGCTCTCGCCGGTGACCACACAGCTTGGTGGGTTCCTGGAGACTATGACACTCAGGAGTACAACTTCACCGAGAGCCGTCTCTCTGAAATCGCAGAGAAGATGCCTCAGGCAGTGAACCCTAACGACTCGCAGACTCCATACTCTGTTAACGGTGTTCAGACTTCACTCCAGATGCGTACTGACAACGGTCTTTACATCAACATCCACGAGGCTGCTCTCCTCGACTATCCTTGTATGCACCTCGAGCTCGACCCTAAGACATTCACTTTCGTGTCGCACCTCACTCCTGATGCACAGGGCTGGAAGGGCCGTATGCAGACTCCTTGCAACACTCCTTGGAGAACAGTACAGGTGGCTCCGAGCGCTACAGCACAGCTCGCTTCCCGCCTCATCCTCAATCTCAACGATCCTTGCGCTCTTGAGAGCACAGACTGGATCAAGCCTGTCAAGTACATCGGCGTATGGTGGGAGATGATCTCTGGCAAGGGTTCGTGGTCATATACAAACGACTTCGCTTCAGTTCAGCTTGGTGTTACAGACTATGCTTCAGCAACTCCTAACGGAACACACTCTGCAAACAACGAGAAGGTTCGCCGTTACATTGACTTCGCTGCAGAGCACGGCTTCGACCAGGTTCTCGTAGAGGGCTGGAACGAAGGCTGGGAGGACTGGGCGAACTGCAACAAGGACTATGTCTTCGATTTCGTTACTCCATATCCTGACTTCGATATCGAGGCTCTCAACAAGTATGCACACTCAAAGGGCGTGCGTCTTATGATGCACCACGAGACTTCATCTTCGGTACGCAACTATGAGCGTCACCTCGATCAGGCTCTCGACCTTATGGACAAGTATGGCTACAACTCGATCAAGAGCGGTTATGTAGGTGACATCCTTCCTATCGGAGAGCACCACTACAGCCAGTCGCTCATCAACCACTATATGTTTGTGGTAAAGAAGGCTGCTGAGCACAAGGTTATGCTCAACGGACACGAGATGGTACGCCCTACAGGTCTCTGCCGTACATATCCTAACCTCATCGGTTCGGAGTCGGCTCGCGGAACAGAGTATCAGGCATTCGGCGGTACAATGCCTCACCACGTGACTATCCTTCCATTCACACGTCTCAACGGTGGCCCGATGGACTATACTCCTGGTATCTTCTTTATGGATCTTGCTTCTGTGACAGATGGCAGAAACACATCTTGGGTGAACGCTACAATCGCTAACCAGCTTGCGCTTTACGTAACTCTCTATTCACCTCTCCAGATGGCTGCAGACCTTCCGGAGCACTATGCTCAGCATATGGAGGCGTTCCAGTTCATCAAGGACGTTGACATCGACTGGATCCAGTCCAAGTATCTCCTTGCCGAGCCAGGTGAGTACGTTGTCATCGCTCGTCAGGGCAAGAAGAACGGCCAGTGGTTCTGCGGTGGTGTGACCGACGATCAGAAGCGCACACTCGAGGTTCCTATGAACTTCCTCGAGGCAGGCAAGACATACGAGGCTACAATCTATGCTGACGCAGAGGATGCTGACTATAAGAACAATCCTCAGGCTTACAAGGTCTGGAAGCAGGACGTGACTGCAGAGGATGTGCTCTCTATGACAATGGCTCGCGGTGGCGGTTTCGCAATCAGCTTCTTAGAGAAATAGGCACCTTTAAGGCTCCAGATATGGTCAAATTGGGTGTTGTTTGGTGTGGTGCGGGCGTATTTCGTCAACTAATTTCTGCATTTCATCAGTCACCGTTTGACCGTTCGTCAATCCAAAATGGCCGTTCGTAGGAACGGCCTTTTTTATATGCACCAGAGTAGGTAACTTTGTACTACTCTAAAACAAAGAGATCATTCATTTGAATAGAACCCCGTTCCGGGGGTAAAAATATTGATGTGTGTGCAAAAAAGCCCGGCGTGAGTCGGGCTTTTTTTGTTGCCCTATACCTGCGTGTCATAAAATTTGTTATATTTGAGAGGTTTCTCCCCGCCAAAGGTTTTTATGAAACTTCCGATCGATAAAGCCGTCTATGATTCACTGCTGAAGCAGATGGACATTCTGGACATTTCCTGTGCTACCATCCGTCAGTCTGGAGCCATTGCCAGGGCTCTTGAAAAACAAAGCGGAACTGAATTCCTTCATCTTGAAATGGGTATCCCCGGACTCCCTCCTGTGCGCGTAGGCGTGGAGGCCGAGAAGCAGGCGCTCGATTCCGGCGTCGCTTCCGAATATCCGAATATGTATGGAATCCCGAAACTGAAGGAGCAGGCATCACGTTTCCTCAAGGCATATCTTGATATCGACATCGCTCCTCTCGGATGCATCCCGACTGTCGGTTCGATGCAGGGCAGCTTCTCTACTTTCCTTCTCTGCTCTCATCTTGTGCACGGCAGGGATACCATCCTTTTCATAGATCCGGGCTTCCCTGTGCAGCGCACCCAGACACGTATCCTCGGAATCCCGAGCGATTCGTTCGATATCTACGACTTCCGCGGCCCGAAGCTCGGCCCTGAACTTGAGAGACATCTCCAGTCCGGCCGTATTGCTGCGATCATATATTCAAGCCCTAACAATCCGGCCTGGTTCAACCTCACAGAGGAGGAACTCCAGACCATAGGCGAACTTGCGACAAAGTACGACACCATCGTCATCGAGGACCTCGCGTATATGTGTATGGATTTCCGCAAACCTCTCGGAAAGCCTTACGAACCACCGTTCCAGCCTACCATCGCCAAGTATACAGACAACTATATAATAATGATGTCCGGCTCGAAGATGTTCAGCTATGCAGGACAGCGAATCGCCATCATCGCCATCTCGGATGCACTCTATCATAGGGAATACCCTGTGCTGAAGGAGTGGTTCAAGATGTCCAGACTCGGCGATGCCTATGTGTTCGCGGTTCTTTATGCGGTATCATCCGGAGCCACCCATTCGGCCCAGTATGCGCTTGCGGAGATGCTCCGTGCCGCTGCGGACGGCGAACTTGACTTCGTCAGCTCCGCCGCCGAATACGCACGCCGTGCCGGCATCACAAAGAAGATGTTCCTTGAAAACGGCTTCCATATAGTATACTCGATGGACGGAGACCAGCCGGTAAGCGACGGCTTCTTCTATACCGTCGGATATAAAGGACTTTCAAGCGGTGAACTTATGGCGGAACTCATCCGCTACGGAATGGCGACTATCGCCTTGTCTACAACAGGCAGCCAGCAGCCGGGAGTCCGCATCTGCGTGTCTCAGCTGAACCGTCCGGAGCAGTTCGATATGCTCGAAGAACGTCTCCGCCTTTTCGCGGCAGACCATCCGATCCAGTCTAATGAACAGTAATATGAAGATAATGACAGCGGCCCAGGCCGTACAATTGATAGAGTCGGGAGACAGCATCTATATTCAGGGCAGCACGTCTGTGCCTGAGGTCCTTTCGCAGGCTTTGGCTGACAGGGGACCGGAACTCCGCGATGTGACAGTCTATGCGGCATTTGCCGTCGGCCGTTGCGAAGCGCCGTACTGCAAGCCTGAATACAAGGATTCCTTCAATGTGAAGAGCTTGTTCGTTGCGAATAACGTAAGGCGTTGGCTCGCTGATGGTTACGGATCTACTATTCCGGCCTTCCTCGGCGAGATTCCTGGACTTTTCAGGGATGGGACCCTACCTCTTGATGCGGTCTTCCTGAATGTGTCACCGCCGAATGCCGATGGCTACTGTTCGTTCGGCATCTCTGCCGACCTTGCTGTAAGTGCACTCGAGTGCGCCCGCAAGGTCATAGTGCAGATCAACAAGTCTATGCCGTTCTCGTACGGTGATGCATTGGTGCACGTGTCGCGCATAGATGCTGCGGTTGAGGTGGACGATCCTCTTGTTGAGGTTCCGACTGCTGTCCCTTCTGAAATCGACACAGCCATCGGCCGCCATATCGCAGAGATGATTCCTGATGGCGCGACCCTTCAGATCGGTGTCGGAGGCATTCCTAACGCTGTACTCGCAGCCCTCAAGGATCATCAGCACCTTGGTCTTCATACTGAAGCCCTTACTGACGGCGTTCTCCCGCTTCTCGAAAGCGGAGTCATAGACAACTCCTGCAAGACTGTTCTGCCAGGCATATCCGTCGCTTCTCTCGCCCTTGGCTCGAAGCGCCTCTATGAATATATGGACTACCGAGAGGACCTTCTCCTCAAGGATGTGGCCTGGACAAACGCGCCGTTCCGTATAGCGCAGAACCCTAAGGTTATGGCCATCAACTCGGCTGTCGAGGTGGATCTTACCGGTCAGGTGTGCGCGGACTCTGTCGGCACCCGCATCATCTCCGGTGTCGGCGGTCAGCACGACTTTATGTATGGAGGTTCGCTTTCGGAAGGGGGCAAGACTTTCATCGCCATTCCTTCAATGACGGAAAAGGGTGTTTCGAAGATCAAGCCGGTCCTCACTGAGGGCGCCGGTGTGGTCACCACCAGACATATGGTCCAGAACATCGTCACCGAGTACGGTGTTGCGCAGTTGCGGGGCAAGAGTCTTGTGGAGCGTGCCCGCGCGCTCATCGCCATCGCTCACCCTTCGGTTCGCGAAGAGCTCGACCGCGCTGCCGCCGCCCGCTTCGGCCACGCCTACCTCCGCCAGAAATAGCGTGAAATGTAACTCCTTGTGAATCAGCGATATGTAAAAAGTGCGTGCCGCCAAAGGGGAGCACGCACTTCTTGTATATGATTGTATGTCAGTGCTTTGCATTTCACGCAAAGCCGGGCAGGATTACGCTAACTTATGGATTGCAAGACCCGAGCGGAGCTTAGGCTCGAACCAGGTGGTCTTCGGAGGCATAATGTTGCCTGAGTCTGCGATGTCTACGAGCTGCTTCATTGAAACAGGGTAGAGAGCGAAGGCTACCTTCATCTCGCCGCTGTCAACGCGGCGTGAAAGCTCGCCGAGTCCGCGGATACCGCCCACGAAGTCGATTCTCTTAGATGTGCGGAGGTCAGTGATTCCGAGGATCTTGTCGAGAACGAGGTTAGAGAGGATGGTCACGTCGAGAACGCCGATAGGATCGTTGTCGTCATAACGGCCTTCCTTAGCGATGAGAGAATACCACTTGCCGCCGAGATACATAGAGAACTCGTGGAGCTTGCCTGGCTTGTAGATCTCAGTTCCTTCCTCAACAACGTCGAAGTCCTCAGTGAGAGCCGCGAGAAGCTGCTCCTCAGTAAGGCCGTTGAGATCCTTCACAACGCGGTTGTAGTCGATGATCTTGAGCTGGCTGTCAGGGAATGCGACAGTCATAAAGTAGTTGTACTCCTCCTCGCCTGTATGGTTAGGATTCTGCTCGCGGAGTTCAGCGCCCACGCGGGCAGCAGCGGCTGTACGGTGGTGACCGTCAGCAACATAGAATGCAGGAATATCTGCGAAGATCTCAGTGATGCGGTCGATGTCGGCCTGCTCGGTGATCACCCAGAAATGATGGCCGAAGCCGTCCTCTGCAACGAAATTGTACTCAGGCTCACCTGCAACATAGCGTGCAACGATAGCGTTCACCTCCTCGTTGTCAGGATATGAGAAGAACACAGGCTCGATGTTCGCGTTCTGGATGCGTACGTGGATCATACGGTCATCCTCCTTGTCCTTGCGTGTAAGCTCGTGCTTCTTGATCGCACCTGATGCATAGTCATCGGTGTGAGCGCACATCACAAGACCGTACTGGGTACGACCGTCCATAGTCTGTGCATATACATAATAGTATGGCTTGTCATCCTGAACGAGCCATCCCTTTGCCTGCCACTCCTTGAAGTTCTCGACAGCCTTGTCGTATGCCGGCTGGCTGTGCTCGTCAATCATAGGGTCGAAGTCGATCTCAGGTTTTGTGATGTGGAGGAGGGATTTCTCACCTGCCTCTGCCTTTGCCTCAGCTGAATTGAGAACGTCGTAAGGACGTGCAGCCACTTCCTCTACATACTGCTTAGGCGGACGTACCGCTGCAAATGGTCTTACCTTTACCATAATAATGATGTTGTCATCTCGAGCGAAGTCGAGATATCTATTTGTTTACCTGAAATTTTGTACAACCTGTCGCGAAGTAACCGCAGATCTGGTTTGCAGCTGCGAGTCCTGCGTTGATGTTAGCCTCTCCTGTCTCGGCGCCCTGCTTCTTAGGAGTAGCGAAGATCTGCTTTGCATACTTCTCCTTGAGCTCTGCGTAAGCAACCGGTGCGATGTCTGTCACATATTTGAGGTCTGGTCTCTCTGCAAGAGCCTTGTCGAGGCCTTCCTCGCAGATGATCTCCTTGCGTGCTGTGTTGATGAGGCAGCCGCCCTTAGGCATCTTCGAAAGAAGGTCGTAACCGATCATACCCTTAGTCTCTGGAGTTGCAGGGATGTTTACAGATACGAAGTTACACTTGCTGTAAAGTTCCTCGATAGTTGATACAGTCTCCCAACCCTGGTGCTTCTCAGAAGGCTGAGGAGCGAGGACGAGGACCTTCATTCCGAGGCCGAGCGCCTTCTTTGCAACGAGCTGGCCGATGTTGCCGAAGCCCTGGATACCCATAGTCTTTCCGCTGATCTCAGAGCCGGTGCCAGGAGTGAACTGGTTGCGGCACATATAGATCATAAGGCCGAGAGCAAGCTCAGCAACTGCGTTTGAGTTCTGGCCAGGAGTGTTCATCGCAACGATGCCTCTCTCTGTGCAGGAAGGAAGGTCGAGGTTGTCGTAGCCTGCGCCTGCGCGAACCACGATCTTGAGCTGCTTGGCCGCTGCAACGACGTCAGCTGTCACCTTGTCCGAACGGACGATGAGTGCGTCAGCGTCTGCCACAGCCTCAAGAAGCTGCTCCTTCTCTGTATATTTCTCGAGGAGTGCAAGCTCGTGGCCTGCTCCCTCTACGATTTCTCTGATACCGTTGACCGCAGCTGCTGCGAACGGTTTCTCTGTCGCTACTAAAACTTTCATTGGTTATTGGTTTTGATTCCCGATCAGGTCGGGGACAAAGTGGTCTGTTATAAAGATCCCCGGACACAGGTGTGCCGGGGATGGTGATTATTTATGCAATGTTTCGAATTCCTTCATACAGTCAACGAGTGCCTGAACGCTCTCGATAGGGCAGGCGTTGTAGATCGATGCACGGAAACCGCCGACTGATCTGTGGCCCTTGATGCCTGTCATACCCTTCGACTTAGCGAAAGCCATAAACTCGTCCTGGAGGTGCTCATAACCCTCTGCCATAACGAAGCATACGTTCATAATCGAACGGTCCTCGGCAGCTGCAGTTCCCTTGAATACAGGGTTGCGGTCGATCTCTGCATAGAGGAGGGCAGCCTTCTCCTTGTTGATCTTGTAGATGGCCTCAACTCCGCCCTGCTCCTTGAGCCACTTGAGAGTCTCGTTCATCACGAAGATAGGGAATACCGGTGGAGTGTTGTACATAGACGCACCGTCGATGTGAGTGCGGAGGTCGAGCATTGAAGGAAGGTAGCGTGTAACCTTTCCGAGGAGGTCCTTCTTCACGATGAAGAATGTCACGCCTGCAGGACCTACGTTCTTCTGTGCGCCACCGTAGATCATAGCGTACTTGGTCACGTCAACCGGACGGCTGAGGATGTCTGAAGACATATCGGCGATGAGTGGAACAGGTGAGTCCATATCCTCGTGGATCTCTGTTCCGTAGATTGTATTGTTGGTAGTGATGTGGAAATAATCTACATCTGTAGGGATCTCATAGCCCTTTGGAATGTAATTGAAAACAGTGTCAGCAGAAGAAGCTACTGCGTAAGCGTTGCCGAGACCCTTAGCCTCTTTGAGGGCCTTCTTTGCCCATACGCCTGTCTCGAGGTATGCTGCCTTGTTCTCAAGGAAGTTCATAGCCACATAGAGGAAGCCCATACTTGCGCCACCGCCGAGGAAGAGGATTTCGTAGTCCTCAGGAATGTTGAGGAGCTCTCTCCAAAGTGCGCGGCACTCGTCCATTACTGCATCCCACTCCTTTGTTCTGTGTGAGATAGAGATTACAGGAATACCTGTGCCTTTGAAATCCTTAAGAGCCTCGATAGCGTTATCGATAGCCTGCTGAGGCAGAACGCAAGGTCCTGCTGTGAAGTTGTGAACCTGTTTCATTGTTATTGGTATAGTTTTGTGTTTCTTAAAATATGTTTCGGGCCGTAGATTACGTTTTGTAATCGATACGACCCGAAAGATAATAATTTATTTTATAATGCGTGCTTGATGCTGGATATTTTTTCACAATAATGACATTTGAGTGATATTTTGTCATTGTTTTGGATGGTTGTGAACTTTGTCTTTATCGGCTGATGGTTGGTCACGCACTTAGGATTCTTGCATCTTGCTATTCCCACAACCTCCTCAGGAGTCTCAAGAGTCTTCTTCTCAACGACTTTGAAGTCCCTGATGATATTGACTGTCGCCTTAGGAGCGATGAGCGCAAGCTTGTTCAGATCCTCATCCTCGAAGAACTTGTCCGCGATCTTGATGATGCCCTTCTTGCCGTGAAGCTTGCTGGCGAGGTTGATTCCGATGGTGATCTGGCTTTCGACATCCTTGAGATCAAGAAGATCCAGAGCCTTGTATACATATTCCGCAGGGATGTGGTCCAATACGGTACCGTTCTCCAATGCGCTTACTACTAATTCTTTGTGTGACATAATCGTGTTATTTTAAAGGACGGTAACCCAAAAGATAAGAAATGATGGCCATACGGACGTAGAGACCGTTCTCTGCCTGCTTGAAATAGTAGGCGTACTTTGTCTCGTCCACATCCTGGTCGATCTCGGTAACTCGTGGAAGCGGATGCAGGATCTTCATATTGTCCTTCACGTTTCCGAGCATTGATGCGTTCAGGGTATAAACATCCTTCACGCGCTCGTACTCCATAGGGTCGGTGAAGCGCTCCTGCTGCACACGTGTCATATACAATATGTCGCAGTCGTTGAGGTATGCGTCCAGCGAGTCTGTCTCGATGTACTCGATGCCTCTTCTGTCAAGGAAGTCCTTGTATTCCTTAGGCATCTTGAGCTCCTCCGGAGCTGTGAAGATGAACCTAGGGTTGAAGTGGGACATAGCCTGAAGGAGGGAGTGGGTGGTGCGGCCGTACTTGAGGTCGCCGACCATATTGATGGTAAGTCCTTCGAGCGTGCCCTGTGTCTGGAGGATCGAATAGAGGTCGAGCAATGTCTGGGAAGGGTGCTGGTTCGCACCGTCACCTGCATTGACAACCGGAACTGTAGCCACCTCTGAAGCATAGCGCGAACTTCCCTCGAGAGGATGACGCATCACGATCATATCAACATAATTGTTGACCATCTTGATAGTGTCCTTGAGAGTCTCGCCCTTGCTCTGACTTGTGTTTGATGCATCTGAAAAACCGATCACCTTTGCGCCAAGGCGATTGATGGCTGTTTCAAAACTGAGCCTGGTTCTTGTGGAAGGCTCAAAAAAGAGGCTGGCGATGACCTTACCTTCAAGGAACTTCTGTTCCTTGTTCTGCTCGAACTCCTTCGCGGTTTCGAGCACATGTAGGATTTCCTCTTTTGTAAAATCTCTGATTGAAATCAAACTTTTGCTCATATCGTCATTATAGTTTTGTTGTCATTTATATTTCTTCCACATTGCAGCCTTCCACATCTCCCATCCTTTCCAGAAATGTGTCAATCTGGGCAAGGCGTACATTGGTC
>JAFYXE010000057.1 GCA_017546275.1 Bacteroidales bacterium
TGAGCAGAGAGAAAGCGGTGTACCAGGTATCTCAAGATACATCACAACTAAGAATAAGAAGAACACAACTCAGCGTTTGGAGCGTAAGAAGTACAATCCGTTCCTCAAGAAGGTTACCCTTCACCGCGAGATTAAATAATTAAGGAGGATTAGATAATGGCAAAGAAAGCAGTCGCAACCTTCAAGGCTGGTACACTCAAGAAGATGGTAAAGTGTATCCGTATGGACAAGTCTCCTAAGACAGGTGCTTATGTATTCACTGAGCAGCTCGTTGAGGAGTCAGAGGCTAAGGAGTTCTTCGCAAAGAAATAATTCCTCTCTTTGATTGAAAGAGGCATAGTTGAAATTCAGCTATGCCTCTTTTTTATTAGCCCGAAAAAGCGTACATTTGTAAGTTAAACGTAATGTTATGGGTATTTTTGATAAAGGCGTAAAGAAGACCAACAGGAGTTTCTTTGAAAGACTCTCCAGGGCCATTGTGGGCAAGACAGAGGTGGATGAGGATCTTCTTGATGCAATTGAAGAGGCGCTCCTCGCCACCGATATGGGCGTGGACACCACTATGAAGATTATTGAGAACCTTGAGGAGCGTGTCAGCAGAGACAAATATGTGTCTCTTGACGAACTAGTAGATATCCTCAGGGATGAAATAGCGATGCTTCTCAATGTAAGAGAAGACGAGACAGCTGATGATAAGGTGGTTCCGTTTGACTTCTCGAAGAAGCCTTATGTGATGATGGTTGTAGGTGTGAACGGTGTGGGCAAGACCACTACGATCGGTAAGCTTGCAAGCGGACTCAAGGCTCAGGGCAAGAAGGTTGTTCTCGGTGCTGCAGATACTTTCCGTGCAGCAGCTGTCGATCAGCTCACCATCTGGTCTGAGCGTGCAGGTGTGGACATCGTAAAGCAGGCTATGGGTTCTGACCCTGCCTCTGTGGCATTCGATACAGTGAAGTCTGCAGTAGCAAAGGATGCAGACGTTGTGATCATTGATACAGCAGGAAGACTTCACAACAGAGTCGACCTTATGAACGAGCTTACAAAGATCAGAAACGTTATGCGCAAGGTTGTTCCTGATGCTCCGCACGAAGTTCTTCTCGTCCTTGACGGCTCGACAGGCCAGAATGCATTCCAGCAGGCCAAGGAGTTTATGAGAGCGACAGACATCACTTCTCTCGCGATCACAAAGCTTGACGGAACAGCAAAGGGAGGAGTTGTGGTAGGCGTCGTAGATCAGTTCCGCATTCCGATCAAGTTTGTAGGTATCGGTGAAGGAATCGACGATCTCAAGGTGTTTGACAAGAGAGAATATGTAGGCTCTCTTTTCTCAAAGGAAGATATAGAAAAATAAAAATTAAGATATATGAAGATTTCATACAATTGGCTCAAAGATTATCTTGAGTGCGACCTCGCTCCAGAGGCCGTAGCAGAGGCGTTGACTTCAATCGGACTTGAGGTTGACTCTCTTGAACAGATCGAGGAGATCCCTGGCGGTCTCGCAGGCGTTATCGTGGCTGAGGTTGTAGAGTGCGTAGAACACCCTGATTCAGATCACCTCCACATCACAAAGCTCAATACAGGCGAGCCTGAGCTTCTTCAGGTTGTCTGCGGTGCTCCTAACGTTGCTGCAGGTCAGAAGGTCCTTCTCGCTACAGTAGGTACAGTTCTCGGAGAAGATTTCAAGATCAAGAAGTCAAAGATCCGTGGCGTTGAGTCATTCGGTATGATCTGCGCAGAGGATGAGCTCGGCATCGGAGAGTCGCACGACGGCATTATGGTACTTGATCCTGATGCAGTGGTAGGAACTCCGGCAAAGGACTACCTCGGACTCGCTACAGATGCTCTCATCGAGATCGGACTTACTGCAAACCGTGTAGACGCAGCTTCTCACATCGGTGTGGCAAGAGATCTTTATGCTTACCTCAAGCACAATGGCATTCCTTGCGAGTTCAAGCTCCCTGATGTATCTGCTTGGGCTGACAGCGCAGAGGGCGAGGCTATCCCGGTAGAGGTGCTCGCTGCTGACGGCGCTCCAAGATATACAGGTACAACCATCAAGGGTGTAAAGGTAGCACCGTCACCAGAGTGGCTCCAGAAGAAGCTCCTTGCAATCGGTCTCAGACCTATCAACAATATCGTCGATATCACCAACTTCGTTCTTCACGAGATCGGACAGCCGCTCCACGCATTTGATGCGGCAAAGATCGCAGGTGGCAAGGTGGTAGTGCGTAGAGCTGAGGAAGGCGAGAAGTTCGTTACACTTGACGGTGTAGAGAGAACACTTTCAGCAGCTGACCTTATGATTGCGAATGCTGAGAAGCCTATGTGCCTTGCAGGAGTCTTCGGCGGCGAGGAGTCTGGCGTGACAGAGTCTACAGCTGACGTATTCCTTGAGAGCGCATACTTCAACCCTGTATCGATCAGAAAGAGCTCGAAGAGACATACTCTCAAGACTGACGCTTCATTCCGTTACGAGCGTGGTGCAGACCCTCTCGTAGTGGAGTATGCTGCAAAGCGTGCCGCTCTCCTCATCCAGGAGCTCGCAGGCGGTCAGATCGTTGGCAGAATGCAGGAGTGCTATGCTGAGAAGATCGAGAAGAAGGTCGTTGACCTTGACTACAACCGCATCGAGGCATTCGTAGGCAAGAAGCTTGGCCACGATGTGATCGAGGGTATCCTTGAGGGTCTTGCATATGAGTTCCTTGAGAAGACCGAGACAGGTGCAAAGGTTGCAGTTCCTTCATATATGATCGACGTATATCGTGAGTGCGACGTTGTAGAGGAAATCCTCCGTGTCTACGGTTACAACAACATTGAGCTTCCGCAGGCTATGAGAATGTCTGTAAACGCACCTCAGAAGCCGGAGCCGGAGCAGGTTCGCAAGTCTATAGCAGACTTCCTCGCTGCAAACGGTTTCGTGGAGACAATGAACAACTCGCTCACAAAGTCTGAATATTATTCAAAACTCAAGACTTTCCCAGAGGAAAAGTGCGTAAGGATTATGAATCCGCTCAGCTCTGACCTCAATGTTATGAGACAGACTCTCCTTCTCAACGGTCTTGAGGTGATCGCATACAATATCAACCGTCAGATTACAAACATCAAGACTTTCGAGTACGGTTCGGTATATTCTTTCAAGCCAGAGACAGACGGCAAGACTCTCGCTTCGTACGAGGAGCACACTGCATATGCGCTCTTCATCAGCGGTCAGCCTGACAAGTCTTGGAGAGTTGACCCAGGCAAGGGCAACTACTTCCAGCTCAAGGGTTACCTTGAGCTCCTTCTCAAGCGTTTCGGTTGCGACATCTACTCGCTCGAGACTGAGGCGGCTCCTGCAGACCTCTTCTCAGAGGGACTTGCATATAGCCTCCCTGGTTCACGCCAGCCGCTTGCTGTAATGGGAACCATCGCTCCTGCAAGACTCAAGCAGTTCGGTATCAAGCAGCCTGTGTTTGCAGCTGAGATCAACTGGCCGGCTCTCTTCGAGCTTGTGAAGAGAAACAAGATCAAGTATAAGGAACTTCCTAAGTTCCCTGAGGTAAGACGTGACCTCGCACTCCTTCTTGACGAGTCTGTAAGCTATGCAGACCTCCGCAAGAGCGCTCTCCGCGTAGGCAAGAAGCTTATCAAGCAGGTAGGACTCTTCGACGTGTACAGAGGCGACAAGATCGCAGAGGGCAAGAAGCAGTATGCAATGAGCTTCGTACTTCAGGATCTTGAGAAGACCTTGACTGACAATGATGTAGAGAGAGTAATGAGCAAGCTCCTTTCTACATTCCAGAACGAATTCGGTGCTACACTCAGATAGTATGAAGAGATCTCTGACATATGTTCTTACAGTGCTTGCACTCGTGGTGTCTCTTGCTGTGTCCTGCAATAAGGACAGAGCAAGGGTTATCCCGCGTTCAAAGCTTGCGAAGATTTATGCGGAGATGTTTATCACAGACCAGTGGATCCAGAATACTCCTAATGTCAGGACTATCGCAGATACATCTCTGGTCTACGAACCTATACTTCAGAAATACGGATTCACCTCAGAGGACTACCAGCATAGTGTAAATCACTATATGAATGACCCGGAGCGTTTCTCCAGAATTTTGAGAACCACGTCCGACATCCTTGACCAGAAGATAAAGGATTTGCGCGTACTGGCGCAGCTTCAGGCTGAGGCCAAGGAGAAGGCCAAGAAATTCAACTATGGAATCGACCTGGCCAAGCTTAACTTCTCTCCTCTTCCTGACGGAAGACCGAAGAACTGGTCAGATACTCTCAAGTTCGAGTGGGACTCGCTTGATCGCTGCTATAGGACTAGGAAAGTGCCGAGATTGGATACGGTGTACGACGGTGTCCGTATGTATGTGAGACTGGATACCTTGGTGACAGACTCATTGGCAGTAGATTCACTTGCAGTAGATTCGCTTGCGGTAAAGGCGTTCAATAAGGACAGTGTCCTCAATGCAGCCAAATCACTGGATCTGAAGATCAAGCCTATTGAGACTCCTACAAGGAAGGCTCCTCAGCAGGTATCTTCCATCAATGAGATGGCATCCAAGAGGATGAATCAGAGAAAACAGCTCAACCCGAGAGCCGTAAAGGACTCGGCATTGATACAAATGAAATAGCAATGGCAACCAGAAGGATAACAGCAGAATTTGTATATACACTTGATTCGGTCGAGTCGATCAAGAACGGATTCGTCGAGTATGACGAGACAGACGGCACAGTTGTCGCTGTCGGTAAGTGCGAAGAAGACGAGGAGGTGCTCAAGGGTGCCCTTGTGCCAGGCTTTGTCAATGCACACTGTCACGTTGAGCTTTCTCATCTTTACAAGAAGTTCCGCAAAGGCACAGGAATGGCAGGCTTCATCGACCAGATCAATGAACTGCGCGACTGGGCCGGAAAAGAGGCCAAGACAGCCCTTGTAAAGGAATGGATGGACAAGATGTGGGCGGACGGAGTGTCTGCAATGGCCGACATCAGCAACGACGACTCTTCATTTGATGTGAAGAAGTCTCACAATATGTATACAAGAACCTTCCTTGAAGTGTTCGGAAGCGAGCCAGAGATGTGTGAGGGTGTTATGGCTGATGTGACTGCCTTGAATAAGGTGGCTGACGAAGCCGGAATTGACGCTGCTCCGACTCCTCATTCCTGCTATACAATGAGCCCGCAGCTGCTTTCTGCATCTGCGGCTGCAGGTCTTGAGAAAGGCTTCATTTCATATCATTCACAGGAGAGTCAGGAGGAGGAAGATCTTCTCCGTTCAGGCTCCGGCGCGATGTATGAGAACAGAAAGAGGTCAGGTATGAGCACGCCGCCTGTGACAGGGGAGTCTTCATTGAAGTATTTCATCGACAGACTTGCTGATGCCGCACCTGCGCCATACGATCAGCACATTCTTCTTGTCCACAATGTCTGCCTTGCGCAGGAGGATATAGAGGCTGCCAAGAAAGTGATGAACAATGTGTATTGGGTGGTTTGTCCATTGTCCAATATATTTATACACAATGCATTGCCGCCGATTCCTCTTATGAGGGAGAATGGTCTTGCCATTGCTCTGGGAACCGATTCCCTTTCAAGCAATGACGACCTTGATATGGTTAAGGAAATGTATTGTCTGCATAAGAACTTCCCTGAGGTGCCTATGGGTGAGATCCTCACTTGGGCATCGCTCAACGGTGCAAGATTCCTTGCCAAGGATGATCAGTTGGGAAGCATCGTACCGGGCAAGAAGCCAGGTATCGTAAGAATAAGCAATGTAGATGAAACCGGCTGTGTTACTGCAGACAGTTCATCTGTAAGAGTTATATAATGCTGCATTTTGACGACATAGTCTTCGGGCCGATCTTCAGCCGCAGGCTTGGCTCTTCTCTCGGAGTGAACATTCTTCCTTCGAAGGGCAAGCTGTGCAACTTTGACTGTGTCTACTGTGAGTGCGGTTGGAACCGCGACGGTATCGCTGAAAGACGTTTTCCGGTATTGGCAGAGGTTGAGGCTGCTCTTGAGGAAAAGATGTCTGATGCCGCTGCAAACGGAATCCCGGTGGATTCCATAACATTCTCCGGCAATGGAGAACCTACAATGAATCCGGATTTTCCGGAAATAATCGAAGCGACTCTTCGTCTGAGGGACAGGTATTTCCCGTCAGCAAAGGTGTCTGTGCTGTCCAATGCGACATTGATCGGACGTGCTGCCGTAGCTGATGCGCTTATGAAGGTGGATAACCCTATCCTTAAGATAGATGCCTCCGACGACGCTTTGATAGCCAAGATAAACAAGCCTGTGGGAACCTACATACTTTCTGAGGTGTTGGATAACCTCAGAAGATTCAAGGGTGAATTCATACTTCAGACAATGTTTCTGAAGTCGCCGGAGTTCGATACGACCGAGTCAGAGGCGCTGAAGAGATGGATCGATATAGTGAGGGAACTCAGACCAAGACAGGTGATGGTATATACGATCGACAGGGAGACTCCTGACAAGTCCCTTGAAAAGTATACAGTGGATGAGATGACTGCTTTTGTGCAGCCTCTCATTGATGAAGGAGTTGATGTCCAGATCAGAGGATAAGTTATGAGGTTGGTTATACAGAGAGTGACAGAGGCGAGTGTTGCGGTGCCTGCAGAGGACTATGTTTCGTCAATAGGAAAAGGTCTGCTTGTACTGGTCGCATTCACTGATGAGGATACGGATGAAGACCTTGAATGGTGCACGAGAAAGCTGCTGGCTATGCGAATCTTCGACGATGAGGCCGGCGTGATGAACCTCTCGGTGCAGGATGTAGGAGGAGAGCTGCTGATAGTCAGTCAGTTCACGCTTTACGCTTCGACAGTAAAGGGTAACCGTCCGTCATATATCAAGGCTGCAAAGCCTGATGTGGCCATACCTCTTTATGAAAAGTTTCTTGATATGGTCGAGAAACAGAAAGGTGGAAATATAGGACGTGGCATATTCGGTGCTGATATGAAGGTGTCGCTTGTGAATGACGGTCCTGTTACTATAATAGTTGATTCGAAATTAAAATTTTAAATATTATTTTTTATGGCAGAATATCTGACTAAGTACGGCTATGCTCCTGATCAGGAATCTATGGGCAGAGCATTGGAAATGATTGCAGCTAACCTTGAAAGCGTTGCTTCTGAGCAGGTGTACAAGGAGTGCTTCTCAATGATGGACCTCACTACTTTGAAGACAGATGACACACCGGAGTCTGTATTGAAGCTTGTGAACAAGGTGAATTCATTCAACCAGTCTTATCCTGAGTGGCCTCTTCCGGCATCGATCTGTGTGTACTCAAACTTCGCAGCAACTGTGAAGGAGGCAAGAACCTGCGATTTCAACATCACAGTGGTTTCGGCTTGCTTCCCATCATCACAGAGCTTCCTTGAGGTAAAGCTCAGAGAGTGTGAGCTCGCAGTGGAGCAGGGTGCTGATGAGGTTGATATCGTTCTTGCGCTTAACGCATTCCTCGCAGGCAACTACGAGGCTGCAGCAGAAGAAATCCGCCAGGTACGCAAGGTCATCGACGAGGTGGCAGAACGTCAGGGTAGAAAGGTACACCTCAAGGTAATCCTCGAGACTGGTCTCCTCCGTACTCCTGAGAAGATCGCTGAGGCTTCATTCCTCGCAATGGAGGCAGGTGCTGACTTCATCAAGACTTCTACAGGTAAGGTGGATGTCAACGCTACTCCAGCAGCAGCTTACGTTATGTGCGAGTGCATCGCCAAGTATTACGAGATGACAGGCAAGAAGATCGGTTTCAAGCCAGCAGGTGGAATCTCATCTGCAGCTGATGCTCTCTGCTACTACTCTATCGTTTCCGGCATACTCGGAAAGGAGTGGCTCAACAAGGACCTCTTCCGTTTCGGTGTAAGCCGCGTGGCTAACAGCCTCCTCGCAGCAGTAGAGCAGAAGACTGTTTCGTTCTTCTAGAAAACAGCAGGATTTTTGTTTGTTTTTTTATAAAAATCAAACAAAATTTTAACATAGAATCGCCCTTGGAGATTGTTCTGAGGGCGATTTTTGTGTTTATCTGCGTACTTTTTTGTTACGCGGATAATACTCCGGAACTTTGCCTCCGTAATTAAATGTTATGATTATGAGAGGCAGATTGACAATGATGCTGGCGGCGTTGGTGCTGATGTCGTGCAGCAAGGAGGATGCCCGTCCGGGACGTGGCATCGACTATGAATACGGCCGTGAGCTTAAGCACGAAATGATCGTTCTGGGTGACCGTCTGGAGAATCCGTACAAGACGGAGAACATAGCCAGGGCCCTCAGATCTCTTTATCCTACAAAGGCGGATAGGGTGGATGTCAAGACCACCAATCTCTATGTCCGTTTTCTTCCTGCCGACGACAGCCAGTACGAACAACTGGTACAGATGGGAGTGGAAATGGTTGACCATCCGCTGGACTATGATATTGTTGTTGATGGAGACTGGTATCACGATCCGGAAATTCCGGAAGATGACGTCACCTGGCAGTATGCCGTGGTCGCTCCGGATTTTAAGTTTCCGGATATTAGATATGAGATAATAGATGAATGCCATATCTCAGAGAACAATGCAGGTACAAGAGCCGAAGACGGTATCGACTGGAAGGCTGTCGAGAGGGAGGCTTATGTGCTGACGGGAAATTCAGACAGGCTTGAGTCTGCCGCTCTGACAAAGGCTGAGACGAAGATGCAGCCTTCCGGCAGAATCACGATCGTTGATGAACACAGCAACGGAGGCAAGCCTTTCGGCGTTGCCGGTGTAAGAGTTTCCTGCAATTCTTTCGTCAAGTTCGACAATGCCTATACTGACAGGGACGGATACTACAGGATGGAAAAGTCCTTTGCCTCCGACCTCCGTTACAGACTTGTGTTCAAGAATGAGTCCGGTTTTTCCATAGGTCTCAATATGGTGCTTGTCCCGGCTTCCGTTTCAACTCTTGGAGAGGCTGGACCTCAAGGCGTGAATATGACAGTCACCAAGGACTCGGAGATGAAGCTTTATAAACGTTGCGTAGTCAACAACGCTGTCTATGACTACATCTCCAGATGTGCGGCTGCAGATCTGGCACTGTCAACGCCACCAAAGGATCTGCGACTTTGGATATTCCACAACTTCGGTGCAAGCAGCGCAATGATGCTTCATCACGGAGCGTTGCTGGATAACCAGCTGATCAGGTCTTTCCTTGGCAACTATGCTACCTTGATAGAGTATTTTGTACCAGATATAACGTTAGGCCTTGAGGCTAAGAACGATTATAGAGGCATATATTCTGTCACTTGCCACGAACTGGCGCACAGCAGCCATTTCTCTAAAGTCGGTACCTCTTATTGGGATACATATATCAGATACATCGCCGAGTCCTATGTCCTTCAAGGCGCGGCATATGGTGACGGATCGCTGGAAGGTGCCGGACATTGCGAGATAGGTGAAATGTGGGCTTATTATCTTGAGTCGAAGATGTACAAGGAACGCTATGGCGGTTCTTTCCCTTCCTATGGTACATCCTACTGGTTCTATCCGCAGATCTTCAGATATCTTGATGAAAGAGGACTGACTGCATCTGAAATATTCTCTGTGCTTGACAATTCGGTTACGTCAAAAACTGAACTCAAATCCCGACTTCTCGTGGCATATCCCAACAAGAGGACAATCATCGAGCAGGTATTCAGCAGGTATTGAAAATGAGAAGAATCTTGTCATTTGCGGCGGCATTGCTTCTGATGTCGTCGCTCCCTGCCGCAGCGCAGAAGTTCAGCATATCCACCAATATCCTGGATTATGCCTGCCTGGGGACGATGAATCTGGATGCATCATATTCATTGTCAAGGAGATGGAGCCTTACGGCAGGCGTGAAGTACAATCCGTTCACATATCATTCCGGGGAACCTGAAAGACAGTTTCAATACAGACAGCAGTCTTATTCTGTCGGTGCAAGGCTCTGGCCTTGGCATACCTTGTCCGGATGGTGGTTCGCCTCACGTCTCCGCTATCAGGAGTACAATATCGGAGGCATATGGTCTCGCGAGACGGAAGAAGGAGACAGATTCGGAGTAGGTCTCTATTCCGGATATACCCATATGCTGTCCAAGCATTTCAACATTGAATTCGGCTTAGGATGCTGGACAGGAATGTCCTTCTATAACCGCTATTCCTGCCCGTTGTGCGGCCTCACTGTCCAGTCTGGCAGAAAGTACTTCCTCCTGCCGGATGAACTTATGATATCGATTGCCTATGTCTTCTGAAACCCGCTTGCTTGTACTGCTGATGTTGGTTGTGATGGCTTCCTGCGCACCGCATCGTAAGATACAGCGTATCCGTGACAGGCAGGTACAGATGGGATTGTCGGTTTCAGATGAGAAGCCCATAGATCCTGAAGAGGACAGAGGTGTGGAAATCGACAGCATCAGAGGAACTTTGTCAGACGGCCCGTTGATAATGAATGCAATACGCGATTCTGAAACGGGAGAGATGGTGGCTACTGACGTCATAAGCGCATCCAAGGTTACCGCCCGTTTCAGGAATGTGGCAGAGAGAGCCGGATACGTGTCAATTTCCTTTGATGTGACTGTCCCGGCAGAGATGGCTGACTCTAAGTGGCAGTTGAAGATCAGACCCTTTATGGCGATACAGGAGGATACTCTTGCTCTGGATCCGCTATACATAACCGGAGCCAATTACAGGGCTGCCCAGTTGCGCGGATATCAGCGTTACAGAGCCTTCCTGAACTCGATCATCACCGATACGACCGACTTCATACGCATAGGTCAGTTGGAGATATTCCTTGAACGCCATTATCCGGAGACCTATGCTATGAAACGTGACTCGTCGCTCATATCCGAGCCAGAGGCTGAGAACCTTTTCGGAGTGACTCAGAGGGATGCCCTGATACATTACAGCAGAAGCCTCAAATGGCATAGGAACGAAAGGAAGAAGAGCAGGATAGACCTGATGTACAGGAAGTATGTGAAAGATCCTATCGTAAGAGAAGGAATCAGGCTTGATACGGTTCTGATAGGCACTGAGGGGGATTTCATATACAGATATGAGCATACTTTCAGGAGCCGTCCGAAGCTGAAGAAAGTGATGATATCTCTGAAGGGAAGTCTGTATGAACGGGGAGAACAGATATTGGAACTTCCTTTCCCTGATGATCTTACGTTCTATATCAGTTCTTTGTCGACTCTTGCTGATGACAGACCGAAATATAGGATGATAGTGCTGGAAAGAGCGGTGTTCGACAATACGAAGGCTCTGATTGACTTCAGACAGGGCAGTTCAGAAGTCGATACGACTATGGGAGATAATGCGTCTGAGATGGCCAGGGTGCGCCGCTGCATTGATGACGTGTTCGCGAGGGAGGAGTTTGTTCTGGATTCGCTGGTAATTGTGGCCTCCTGCTCACCGGAAGGAGCATATTCACTCAACCGGAGATTGTCCAAGGAGAGGTCCGAGTCAGTGATGAAGTTCATCGGTGAATATGTGCCGGAAGAGTGGCGCGACAGTCTGAAGGCTTCTGAACTTCCAGAGAATTGGGAGCAGCTTTCCCGACTGGTTGAGAATGATACGGTGATCGCTGAAGCCCATAGAAGAAAGATCGTAAAGATGATTGAAGAGATGAAGAATCCTGACGAGACAGAACGTAAACTGTCTGGGATGAAAGAGTATAGATATATGCGTGAAAAGCTTTATCCGAAGTTGAGGAGCGTGCGTTTCGACTTCTATCTGCATAGGGCGGGAATGATCAAGGATACTATTCATACTACCGAGTTGGATACTGTTTATATGGCTGGAATACAGGCTCTTAAAGAACTTGACTACAAGAGGGCTGTGACGCTTTTGCGTCCTTATGACGATTATAATTCCGCCCTTGCATTTATGTCGGCCGACTATAACCATTCCGCCATTGATGTGCTGGACAGACTGGATGACTCAGATCCGAAGGTTTGCTACCTGAAGGCGATGGTACTGTCCCGACTTGGGCAGCATCAGGAAGCGATGAAGTATTTTGAGCTGTGCCTGGCTTATGACCCGTATATGGAGCATAGGGCAAACCTCGACCCTGAAATGTATATGATTGTAAAACAAAGACAAAACAACCTTAACACACACAATTATGATTAAAAGATTTTATTTCGCGGCCTTGGCTGCCGCTGCCCTGGTGGGCTGTAATGAAAAGATGGCAGAGATGCCTGAGAATGCATCCGAATCGGTTCAGTTGACGGTAAGTGTTCCGGTAGTCAGTACGAAGGTAATGAGCACTCCTCCGGAAGACGGAGTGGAGACACTTCAGATCCTTGTATTCAACGAATACGGTCTGATGGAGCATACCGAGTATAAGACAGGAAGCAGCATCACGATGACCTGTACTACAGGAGACAAGACCATTGCCGCAATCGTCAATGCGCCAAAGGAAACCGATGTGCTGACCCTTGATGAGCTGAAAGAGAGAACCTTTGATCTCAATGTCCTGACATCTGAAACACTTGTTATGTTCGGAACTAAGGATGTTACGCTTTCAGCAAATTCTGAAGTCGAGGTGCCGGTGACGAGAATCCCTGCCAGGGTCGTGCTGAGCAGCGTGACATTTGATCTGCAGCTTGCGCAGCCAGAGAAGGTTTCCTTCTACATCAACGCGGTGTATCTTATCAATGTAGCTGCAAATGCTTCCTTTGGAGGCGGCTGGACTCCGAATGATTGGTATCATCTGGGCAGATATAATGAAAACCGAACCCTGGATTTCCTTTATGATTCGGTTGCAGGCGCAGCTGCTCCTACGGCATTGTCGGATACCTATGAAACCCCTCATTATTTCTATTGTCTTCCTAACAAGACTGAGACAAAGACACGTCTTGTCATTGAGGTGATGATCGCTGGCGAGATTTATTATTATCCGATTACATTGGATAAGGTGGAATCCAACAAGTCTTATTCGTACAATGTGACTCTCAACCACCTGGGAACAGATTCTCCGGACAAGCCGCTTGAGTTCGGACGAGCAACCTTTACAGTGGATGTTAAACCTTGGGAAGTTCTTGATACTGAGGATGTTGTTTTATAATAGGAGATAATGATATGAAGCTTTCAGGAGCATTTACGGCAATCTGTGGGATAATTCTTTTTCTAAGCTGTTCAATAAAGGAGGACAGAAGCGGCTGCCCGTGCAGGCTGGTGCTTGATTTCAGTAAGGTGGATACTTCTGTCGTGACATCTGTGGATATGCTTGTAACTGCTTCTGACGGCTTTGTATTCCGTAAGACAATCCCTGTCGAAGAGTTTGCATCACCATACACGGTGTCTGTGCCAAGAGGAGAGGTGAATGTTTCGGGATTTTCAGGAGCGGATGGATATGTTGGAGAGGATGGAGCATTGAGCATCCCGGAAGGAGACCTCTGCCCGCGAGTCAATATGTACAACTCAAAGGTGATGGCAGATGCGGAACTGGTCAGGGATACAGTGGCTCTTCATAAGAATCATAGTGTGATGACTATCTTCATAGAATCCGAAGAAGACTTTCCTTTCCGTATTTCTGTGACCGGATACGTTGACGGATATGATCCGGATGGACGTCCGTCGGAGGGCGCATTCCGATATTCTCCTCAGAAAGATGATGACGGTTCTTATGCCGTGTCTGTTCCACGCCAGGTCGACAACTCGTTGAGGCTGGAGGTGAATGACGGTATGGATGTGCTCAAGGTCTTTGCTTTGGGAGAGTATCTGCATATGTCGGGCTTCGATTGGGAAGCCGGTGATCTTGAGGATGTTACCGTGAGTCTTGACTACTCGTTGACGCGTTTGTCGCTTATTGTCGAGGGCTGGGATGAGGAGTGTTTCTTTGAAGTCGTCATCTGAGGAAAAATGAAAAATATAGTTCGTTATTCAAAAACATTTTATATCTTTGTCCCCGCTTTTCCAAGCCCGAGTGGTGAAATGGTAGACACGCTCGTTTCAGGTGCGAGTGCTTCACGGCGTGTAGGTTCGACTCCTATCTCGGGCACATTTTAAAAAATCCGGTCATATGGCCGGATTTTCTTGTTTTATGACTATCTTTACGAAACACAACCGGTATTGTATGAAGATAGTTTTTCTTGATGCGGCTACGATGGGCAATGTGTCCTTCGAACCGTTCGAAGCATTGGGCGATTTCGTCAGATATGAACATTCCACTCCTGAAGAGGCTCGTGAAAGAGTGAAGGATATCGAGGTCCTTCTCATCAACAAAGTTCTTGTGAACAAGGAGCTCATCGACTCGGCTCCAAATCTTAAACTGATATGTATTGCGGCTACCGGTGTGAACAACATCGATGTGGAGTATGCTGCGTCCAAGGGCATCCCTGTGCGCAATGCAGTGGGATATTCGACTGATTCCGTGGTCCAGTCCACATATATGCACATCCTTTCGCTTGTAGGCGGAGGCCAGTATTTCGACAACAGTGTGAAGTCCGGCTCGTATTCCCGCAGCGGAATGTTCACCGATCCGAACTGGAACTGGTGGGAACTCTCCGGCAAGACAATAGGAATCATCGGTCTCGGAAACATTGGAAAGAAGGTAGCTCAGATAGCTGAGGCCTTCGGAATGAAGGTGTGCTACTTCTCGACTTCAGGTACAGGCCACTGCAAGGACTATCCGTCTCTTCCTCTTGAAGAACTTCTGGCGGTATCTGATATCGTATCCATCCACGCTCCTCTTAACGAAAGGACTCTGAATCTCATCGGCGCAAAGGAACTGGCTATGATGAAGCCGTCAGCCTATCTCGTGAATATGGGCCGCGGTGCCATCGTGGTTGAGCAGGATCTTGCTGATGCTGTGGACAATGGAGTGATTGCCGGTGCGGGAATGGATGTCTTCGTTACTGAGCCTGTTCCGGAAGATCACCCTTATCTCAAGATGGCCCATCCGGAGCGTATGAGACTTGCTCCGCACGTGGCTTGGGCAAGCGTCGAAGCCCGTCAGCGCCTCGTAGGCATTATGGCAGAAAACATAAAGAAAGGATGGTAGCCTTCAATGAACGTGATATAACGAAAAAAGCACTGAATTTCTTCAGTGCTTTTTCTTGCTCCCGAACTTGGACTTGAACCAAGGACCCTCTGATTAACAGTCAGATGCTCTAACCAACTGAGCTATTCGGGAATTTGTATTTATGTTTTTGCTCCCGAACTTGGACTTGAACCAAGGACCCTCTGATTAACAGTCAGATGCTCTAACCAACTGAGCTATTCGGGAATGTTATCCGCAAACGTTGTTTTTGTCGTTTGGGACGGCAAATGTACGAACAAATTTTTAACTGACAAACTTTTTCGCGATTTTTTTTGATTTTTTTGTACCTTTGTGTCGATTTAAGTCAAAAACACGTTTCCGGACGTTAAACATCATCATATGGATATCGATCTTTTATCAAAAATGGTCAAGGAACTTATCCTTGACAATGACAGGGTAGTACTTCCGGGTTTGGGCTGCTTTGTGGCAGAAATTGTCCCGTCTACCTTCTCAGATAAGGGCTATACCATAAATCCGCCTTATCGTAGACTCTATTTCAGGGCAAAGCCGGATCAGGATGATGCTCTCATACGTTTTTATGCAGCTTCCAACAATATTGAAATGGAACTGGCCGGCAAGATCATCAACGATTTCATCGCTGAAATGAAGCCGGTCCTCTATTCCAAGAAGAATATCGTCTTCCCAGGTCTTGGTCGATTGAGGGCAACCAAGGAGAATGCGGTGTTCTTTGTAGCTGATGAAGATCTGGATATCTATCCTGACGGATTCGGACTTGAGCCTGTTTCCCTCAAGACTCATCAGGAGTCGCCGGAGGAGGTGACAGCAGCCGTTGAAGGTCTGAAGTCTATGCTTGAAGTGCCAGCACCGGCGGAACCTGCTCCAGTAGAGCCGGAGCCAGCCGCACCGGAAATTCCGGCAAGAGTTCGTGAACCTTTGGAGCCGATGACATACGATGATATGGAGGAGGTAGATGAGATGCCGGCAGGACCGAGCCCGCTCAGACCTGTCCTCATCGCAGTCCTTGTGATTCTTGCAATTGCGGCCCTCGCTCTTGTGGCATTCGCGGTAGTATCGCGTGTGTGCCCTGAATGGATCGACAGCCTTCTCTATTCGCAGGAAGAGCTGGAGATCATTAAGAATTATCTGTAAACGATAAGATTCTATGATAAAGTACGTACAAAACTTGACTATACCTTGCTATTATACAGATGCTTCTTCGCGTCTGAAGCCGACATCGTTTATGGACCTTGCCCAGGAGGCGGCAGGCCAGCACGCAGTGCATCTCGGTTTCGGATACGATGATCTGATAGCGACAAACACTGCCTGGATCCTTTCCAGAGTGAACGTAAAGTTCATCGATGCTCCGAAGTGGAGAGAGGACATCACTCTTACTACCTGGCACAAAGGACTGAACCGACTGTTCTTCCTCAGAGACTTCATCCTTACAGACAAGGAGGGCCGTGAGCGTGTAAAGGCTACTACATCCTGGCTGATTCTCAATCTTGAGACCCGCAGACTTGTGCGCGACCCGAAACTTATCGAGGATGGAACCGTATGTACTGAGAACGTACTTGAAACACCTGCAGATAAAGTTCAGATGCCTAAGGGCATAGAGCCGATGTTTGTAATGGACCATAAGGTGGTGTATTCGGATATCGATATGAACAACCACACCAACAACGCTATGTATATGCAGTGGGCTATGGATGCCATAGATTATGAGACTGCATCTGCGAAACCGTTGAAGGAGTTCACAATCAATTTCAACCGCGAGACCAAGATCGGAGACACAGTTTCGATCTACCGTGTCGAGGAGGCCAGGCAAGATGGCCTGCACATCTTTGTTGAAGGCCTTGTGGAAGGCGCCTCGTCATTCTGCGTAGAACTTATTTTCTGATGATGGAGCTTGTATATCCATACGACATCGCGCCGCTTGTTCCTGCACCTACCGCTGAAGTCCCGACACTGCGTCTGGACGGAGATGAGGTATTTCCGGTAGTGCAGCCGAACGGTATGGTGGTAGGCAGGTCCACAAGGACATACTGCCACAGCGGGGCAAAGCCGCTGCACCCTGTCGTGCATATACACATCATCGACCGCTTCAGCCGCATATACCTTCAGAAACGCCCTATGCACAAGTTCATCCAGCCAGGCAAGTGGGATACAGCCGTGGGTGGCCACGTATCATACGGAGAGAGCATACTGGAGGCGGTTTTCAGAGAGGCCTCAGAGGAGCTGGGTCTTGTCGAGTTCAATCCTATTTATCTTGAAACATACGAGTTCGAGTCATCTGTAGAGAGGGAGATGGTCAGCATCTTCGCAGCAGTCGGTTCCTATGACCTTCGTCCGGATCCTGAAGAAGTGGAGGAAGGACGCTGGTGGGACGTTGCGGATATCGATGCTTCCATCGGTAAGGGAGTCTTCACTCCAAACTTCGAAAGCGAGTATCAGATGATACGTAAATCACTTTTGGCTTTGCTTTAATTTGACTATATTTGTCTTTGATATATAAAGCAATATAGTTATGTCAAGCATCGAGTGTTTTGTGCCTTCTATGTCCGGAGAGGACATTTCTGTCACAGTCGAATCATTCAGCCGCAGCAGTTCGTTTGTCGGTGTAACCATTCTTTCAGGCGTGTCGCTCCGTTCTACTGAAACTCTCAGGAGCATCGCAGAAGCCTCATCAGAAAAATATGTACTTGTATACACTAAGAGCACTCCGCTTGAAGCGGGAATGTTTGCTCTGGACCGCATCGTGTCGATAGCGGAGGATACAGGTGCCGATATGCTCTATGCTGACCACTATACCGTAAAGACTGATGCGGATGGCAATCCGGTAAAGACCAGACATCCTCTCATCGACTGCCAGCCTGGCGCTCTCAGGGACGACTTCGATTTCGGAAGCGTTCTTGTGTTCAGAAGAGCGTCTCTCAGAAGAGCCGTGCGCGCAATGGACAAGGACTACGAATTCGGAGCCCTTTACGATCTTCGTCTGAGAATGAAGAAGATCGTTCACATCAATGAATTCCTTTATACAGAGATAGAAACAGACGACCGCAAGTCGGGAGAGAAACTCTTCGACTATGTGGATCCGAAGAACCGTGCCGTCCAGATCGAGATGGAGGAGATCTGCACCGCATATCTCAAGAGGATCGGTGCATACCTTGAGCCTGTGTTTAAGGATCCGGATCCGGCTGACTTCGAGCCTTGCGAATATCCTGTCACTGCATCTGTGGTGATACCCGTGTTCAACAGAATCAGGACAGTAAAGGACGCTGTAGTCAGTGCCCTCGGACAGGTCTGTGACTTTGAATACAATGTGATTGTGGTGGACAACCACTCAACCGACGGCACTACAGAACTCCTTCAGGAAATGGCTGCAGAGAATCCGAGACTTGTGCACATCGTTCCTGCAAGGGAGGACCTCGCCATCGGTGGCTGCTGGAACCTTGCTGTCCACAGCGAGCACTGCGGAGAATATGCGGTCCAGCTTGACAGCGATGACGTATACAGCGGACCTGACACTCTTCAGAAGGTTGTGGATGCATTCAGAGAGCAGAAGTGTGCGATGCTTGTAGGTACATATCAGATGACTGACTTCCAGATGAATCCTATTCCTCCTGGCATCATCGACCATAAAGAGTGGACTCCTGAGAACGGACATAACAATGCGCTTAGAGTCAATGGATTGGGCGCTCCACGTGCTTTCTGGACTCCACTTTTGCGTACAATCAATCTGCCTAATACAAGCTACGGAGAAGACTATGCGTTGGGTCTCCGCATCTGCAGGGAATATCGTATCGGACGCATCTATGATGTCCTTTATTTCTGCCGCCGTTGGGATGGAAACTCCGATGCCGCACTTGACATCGTGAAGGTGAATGCAAACAATCTTTACAAGGACAGCATCCGTACTTGGGAACTTGAGGCGAGAAGACGCAGATGAAAAAAGACAGAATACACAAATTTGTAGGCGACCAGCTTTCGAGATGGCCATTGGCCTGCGAGAACTTCAGACTTCTCAAGAATGTTCAGACCAGAGAGGTTGAGGTGGGAGGACTGACCGTAAGGCTCCAGTTCAATCCTGCCAGAATGGTCTCGTCTGCGGCCAAACTCTCAAAGGAGGATATTGCTAAAAGAAGGTGCTTCCTATGTCGTGAGAACAGGCCTGCAGAGCAGATAATGATGAAGTTTGAGGGACGCAAGGGCAAGAAATATCATATCCTTGTAAACCCTTACCCGATATTCCCGGACCATCTTGTAATCGCAAAGAACAAGCACACCGATCAGTCCATCTGGCACCGCTATGTGGATATGCTGGATCTGGCTGCCAAATATCAGGGATATACATTCTTCTATAACGGTCCTTGTTGCGGAGCCTCCGCACCTGACCATCATCATTTCCAGGGCGCACCGAAAGGACTGATGCCTTTGGAAAACGACATCAACTCGGTTATCGCATCAGATGAGGAATCGCTTTCGTATGTCACATCTGTACAGGATGCGAAACTGTATCATTACGGAAAGTTCACGACAGGAATCTTTGTGATCCGTGCCGAGACTTCAAAGTCTGCCGCCAAACTCTTCTACCGTCTTCTTGACTGTGCAGATATGCAGGAGGGAGACAATGAACCGAGAATCAACCTCGTATCATACTATGCTGATGGCGAGTTCCGTTCGATCGTGATATTCCGTCGCTGCCATCGTTCTCATCACTATTTCAGCGATGGATCTGACCACCTTACGATGAGTCCCGGCTGTGCGGATATGGCAGGCGTCTTCATTGTACCGGTTGAGGAGGAATACCACAAGATAGACTCTCAGCTTCTGTCGGATATGCTGAATGAAGTGTGCATATCCAAAGATGAGGAACGCTCTCTTATCTGGCGCTTGAAGCGTACGCAACAGACTGTAGATGTGGGTATTATGTCGGCTCCGGAGATAGAATTCGAAATCCTTGCCGATGGTGCCGGTCCGAGAAAGGCTGAGTTCCGTGAGGGCAAGATAGTATATGACGGTGCCTTGTACGACGAACTCTACTTTGATTCGCAGACCCTGTCCACACAGTTTGCCGAACCCTCGTTCATACTCTACGGTGTCACAATAGGAAAGAACTTCCATTGGGAAAGAAAGGAAAATCAGAAATTCGCCGGCTCCCTCAAGATCATTGTCGAGAAGGGAATGCTGACCGCCATAAATGTCATCGGAATCGAGGATTATCTTCTTAGCGTGATTTCTTCTGAGATGAGTGCTTCTGCCTCGGAGGAGTTCCTCAAGGCACACGCTGTGATCTCTCGTTCCTGGCTGATGGCCCAGATGCATCGTCCGGATGAACATAAGGTAAAGGCTCCGGACGGCATAACTTCGGTTCCAGAACTGGTGTCTCACTTGGATACGATGTTCAATAAAGAGCAGGGTGAGGAGAATGCTGAACTCGTAGAATATGAAAAATGGTATGACAAGGAAGATCATTCCCATTTCGATGTCTGCGCAGATGATCATTGCCAGAGATATCAGGGCTTGACCCGTGCCACCGGAACTACGGTCAGGAAGGTGATCGACGCCACTTGGGGGCAGGTACTCCATTATGATGGCCGTCTTTGCGATGCCCGTTTCTCGAAATGCTGCGGAGGACGTATGGAACGCTTCTCGACCTGTTGGGAAAATACTGACCTGCCATATCTTCAGCCGCTGCCTGATACCGCCGGCTATGAGGAAGGAGGAAGATGCTTCTGCGACACTCAGGACAAGGAAATTCTTGGACAGGTGCTCAACAACTACGACCAGGAGACAGTCGACTTCTACCGATGGACTGCGGTTTATGACAGGACTGAGCTTTCTGAACTTATCACACGCAGAAGCGGCATCGATATCGGTGACCTTCAGGACATTGCACCTCTTGAGAGGGGAGAGTCCGGCAGGATATATAAACTTCGCATTACCGGTTCGAAGCGCACTATGATTGTCGGTAAGGAGTTGGAAATAAGAAGGATATTGTCGGAAAGCCACTTGAAGAGCTCGGCATTTGATGTGACATTTGAAGGTGACAAGGTCATACTTCACGGAACCGGATGGGGACACGGAGTGGGTCTCTGCCAGATCGGAGCCGCAGTTATGGCTGCAGAAGGATATACCTACAGAGAAATCCTCAGCCACTATTATCCTGGAACAGAATTGAAAGATATTTATGAATAGAACACACAGATCACCCTGGTTCTGGGTGCCTACGCTATATTTTGCCGAAGGAATCCCGTATTTCATCGTGAACAACATCTCGGTGGTGATGTTCAAGAATATGGGTATGCCTAACGGTATGCTCGCTCTCTATACGAGCCTTCTTTACCTCCCTTGGGTCATCAAACCTTTGTGGAGCCCTTTCGTGGACATCATCAAGACCAAACGCTGGTGGATCGTCACAATGCAGCTTCTTATGTCTGCGGCAATGATCCTTCTTCCGTTTATGCTTCCTCAGACTACTGGAGAGGCTATCGCATCGACGCCTCTTTTCTTCGTGACACTTGCACTGTTCTGGATTACAGCCTTTGCATCTGCGACCCACGACATCGCTGCAGACGGATTCTATATGCTCGGCCTTGATTCTGGAACCCAGGCTGAATATGTCGGCATCAGAAGTACATTCTACCGACTTTCGTCTATTTTCGGCCAGGGAGTCCTTGTGGCGTTAGCCGGTTTCATCGAGACAAGCACATCCGACGTGCACCTCTCCTGGAAGATCACTTTGATACTCTCAGCTGCAATATTCGCTGCGGTGTCTCTGTATCACACCTGGAGCCTTCCACGTCCTGCTTCTGACACTATGTCCACCGCCACTACTCCTGCAGAGATATTTAGGGATTTCGGACGTACATTCGTTACTTTCTTCCAGAAAAAGCATATCCTGATGGCGATGCTCTTTATGCTCCTGTACAGACTTCCGGAGGCCTTCCTTGTCAAGATGATGAATCCTTTCCTGCTCGATCCTGTCGATCAGGGCGGACTCGGGCTTTCTACAGAAGCAGTCGGCATCGTGTATGGAACTGTAGGAGTCGCAGCACTTACTGTCGGAGGTATCCTCGGCGGCATAGCTGCGTCAAAGTGGGGTCTCAAGCGCTCGCTTTGGCCGATGGCCCTCAGCCTTACGCTTCCGTGCCTTTCATTTGTCTTCCTTGCGGCATTCCAGCCTGAAAGCATCTGGATTACAGGCTCTTGTGTGGCTCTCGATCAGTTTGGATACGGCTTTGGATTCACAGCATATATGCTCTATCTGATATATTTCTCAGAGGGAGAGTTCAAGACGGCACACTATTCGCTATGTACTGCGTTTATGGCCCTGAGTATGATGATTCCTGGTATGGTTGCCGGATACATCCAGGAGTGGCTCGGCTACACTACGTTCTTTATTTTCGTAATGTTCTGCTGCCTTGTCACTGTCGCTGTGGTAAGCACTGTCAAGGTTAATCCGGAGTTTGGTAAGAAAACAATCAGTAAATAAATAGATATGAAGAAGTTGATGTTCATTGCTGCGTTAGTTTCAATCGCAGCCTGCGGCCCTAAATATCCTAAGCCTGAACAAGGTTCGGATGTGGGTTTCGCATTGTCTTTTTTCCAGAGAGTAAATGAGACTGTAGATTATGATAATAATGTAGTTGTGTCGCCATACAGCGCTGGTGTAGCATTGTCTATGCTTGCAGAAGGTGCTGAGGGACAGACAAGAGCCGAGTTTGACGACGCTCTTAACGGATGCCTTTTCGGAAGCGAGGACCTCGGAGCCAACGACAGCATCCAGGTAAAGTCTGCAAATTCTGTGTGGGTTTCTGACAACTTCAGTATCAGAAACAGATATGTAGACCTTCTTGAGAAGGATTTTGATGCATTCATCACTACCCAGAACTTCGCGGATCCCGCTACTGTAAAGGCCATCAACAACTGGTGCTATGAAAACACAGAAGGCAAGATCGGAAACATTATCGACCGTCTCGGCCCTAACGCTGTTATGGTTCTGATGAACGCACTTTATTTCAACGCACCTTGGGAGTATGCCTTCGATCCTGCACAGACAAGAGACGGAATCTTCCACGGAATCGTTGAGGACAGGGAAGTGTCTATGATGACACGCAAGGCCAGATATATGTATGCCGAGTACCAGGGCTGCCAGATGGTGAGACTGCCTTATTCAGGCGACAGATATGCTATGTACATCGTTCTCCCTCCTGAGAACCTGGATGTGAACTCTGTCATCCCATACATCAGCGAGTCTGCATACAAGGCAGCTATGAATATGCTTTCTGCTCAGCAGGTAATCGTCAAGATGCCTAAGTTCAAGCTCGAGGCGGCATTCGTGCTCAACGAGGCATTGCAGAAGATGGGTATCGAGAGCGCATTCACAGCAGGTGCTGATTTCAGCGGTATCGCTGCAATGGGTCCTCTTTGTCTTGATTCAGTAAAGCAGAAGTGCTACATCGATGTGTCGGAGAAGGGAACTGAGGCTGCTGCCGTGACAATCGCGCAGGTACGCCTTACTTCAGTATCTCCTACAGTGGTCAAAACAATGAACGTCGATAGACCATTCCTGTTCTTCATCGCTGACAGCGAAACAGATAACATCCTTTTTGCAGGAAAGATCGTTGATCTTAAATAATCGTATATGAGGACAGGAAAAACTATTCTATCACTATTCATCATTGCTATATTAAGTATCGCGGCGGAGGCGAAGGAGCCTGTTGTCAAGACCGGAATCGAAGTCCTCAGAGACAGAGGATTCGAGGGACTTGTCGGCAAACGTGTAGGTCTGGTCACAAACCCTAGCGGTGTGGACAGCCAACTCCGCTCCACAATCGATATTCTTTATAACGCCCCAGGCGTAGAACTTGTCGCCCTTTATGGCCCCGAGCACGGAGTCAGGGGCGACCTTTATGCCGGAGACCACGTAACTGATTTCAAGGATCCTGCTACGGGTCTTCCTGTATACTCCATCTATGGCGCTACGCGAAAGCCGACTCCGGATATGCTCAAGGGCATAGATGTGATGGTCTACGATATCCAGGATGTAGGCGTGCGCTCGTATACTTTCATCAGTTCGTTGGGTCTGGTTATGGAAGCCTGCGTGGCGGAAGGTATTGAAGTGATGGTCCTTGATCGTCCTAACCCGCTGGGAGGTAATAAGATAGAAGGATGTCTCGTAGAACAGCCCTTCAACTCGTTCGTAAGTCAGTATAGAATCCCATATGTTTACGGACTGACTGTCGGAGAGTTGGCTGTGATGATCAACGAGGAGGGAATGAACAGAGGCCAGATGGGAAATCAGGATCCTGTCAAGTGTACTCTGTCTGTAGTTCCTATGGAAGGCTGGACAAGAGATATGCTCTATGAGGATACAGGTCTTCCTTGGGTGCTTCCTTCCCCTAACATTCCATACAAGGACACTCCTATGTATTATGCGGCATCCGGAGTCTGTGGCGAACTCTATGGCTTTATGAACATAGGTATCGGATATACCCTTCCATTCCAGCTGTTCGGAGCTACTTGGCTTGATCCTGAACGTCTCAAGGCACGTCTCGAGGAATATGATCTTCCGGGAGTTTCATTCCGTACCATATGGTTCAAACCATTCTCTGGAAGCCAGAAAGGCCAGTTGGTAGGTGGACTTCAGTTCTTCTTTACAGATTATGAAAATGCACGTATCACAGAGACTCAATTCTATGTGATGCAGGCAGTTGCAGAACTCTATCCGAACAAGAAAGCGTTCGAGGTCATTACGGGCTACGGACTCTTCGATAAAGTTTGTGGCACGGATTATGTAAGAACAGAGTTCAGCAAAAGGTACAAAGTCAGTGACATCGTTGATTACTGGCGGAAAGACGAAGAGTCCTTCCGCGCTTTATCGCAGAGGTACCACATCTATTAAACTTAAAACTTCTTAGTTATGAGATCGCTCGGAACAAAAATGGCCGCTATGCTTATGGGATTGGCAGTGGTGGCGTTTCAGTTTGATGCACAGGCGCAGGAGAGAAGAAGTGGAAGTGTAAGCAGATCTACACCGTCTTCAGCTGCAAGGCCGGCAACACAGGCAACAAGACCTTCACCTCAGGTGAATAAGCCGACAACTGCAACAGAAAGAAAACCTGGTACCACTGTTTCCAAGCCTTCGACTCAGGTGACAAAGCCTGCAGTGACCAAGCCTTCGACTTCTGTCACCAAGCCATCGACCCAGGTTACTAAACCGTCAGTCAGCAAACCTTCTACTTCGGTAAGTAAACCATCTACACAGGTGACAAGGCCATCAACTACAGTGAGACCTTCTGTCGGTGTCGCTTCAGACAAGAAGCCGAGCACGACTGTGACAAAGCCACAGCAGCCTTCGACTTCTGTGACACGTCCGGCGACACGCCCATCGGCTGGTTCTTCAGTAAAGCCTGCAGACAGACCACAGACAAAGCCTGCAGAGAGACCGCAGACAAAACCTGCTGATCAGAACAGGCCGATCACAGTTACCCGTCCAGGACATCGTCCAGGTGACAGGCAGCCAGGCAACTCGGCAATGAGGCCTGATATGAAACCAAGCAAACCGGTGCAGATCCGTCCTGATCACAAGCCGGAAAAGAGAGTTCACCCTCGTGACCGTGACTTTATGCACTATAGTGCTCCGTCATATTATTGGACCGGATACAACCACTGTTACGGACACAGAGTAAGAGTCCTTCCTACACACGCTCACAGACACGTATATTACGGAGTTACATATTATTGCTACAACGATATATGGTATCGTCCTTATGGCGGATATTATGTAGTGTGCAGACCTCCTTTCGGAACTTCACTTGCAGCAAGCGTGATAGCAGATATGACTTGGGCAGCTGTGACAATGTCGTACTACCAGACAGTTGCGAACACTTACAGCCAGATAACTGAGAACAACAGATATATAGCCGAGCAGAACGAGATCATCGCACAGAACAACGCTATAATCGCATCTCAGAACCTGATGATCGAGCAGACTCAGGCACAGGCTCAGGCAGCTTACACTCTCGCAGCCCAGCTCGGACTTGTGCAGAGTTACGCTGATGCAGGACAGGAGTACTACTATCAGGATGGAGTGTTCTACGCTAAGGACTCAAAGGGTGACTATTATGTGATAGTTCCACCAGCAGGAGCATTGGTAGAGACTCTTCCGGAAGACTACGACATCGTAGTTCTTGCTGACGGAAACGAATACTACAAGGTAGATGATACCATCTACAGAGTGACAATCATCGAAGGCAAACCTTATTTCGAGGTTCTTGGACAGCTTTACAGCTAAGCCTTCATATCATAAGCAGACAGGCCGGGAATTCCCGGCCTGTACTGTTTTATAGCAATGTGTCGAATGTTCGGTGGAGATTTTCCTGTGTGCCGGATGCCAGCAGTTCGATCTGGTATCCTTCCTTTGAGACAGGTTCGATGTCTTCCTCAGCCATCACCTCCACAAGGTGGCGTGCGACTGCCGGAGCCGGATCGATTACTGTGATTTCTCTGTCCGGATAAGTCTCAGAGGCGACTTTCTTGATGGTATCGATGAGGAAAGGGTAGTGGGTGCATCCGAGAACGATGGTGTCTGCGCCGGCGTCAAGCAGCGGCTTGAGGCTGGCCGACACTGTAGTCTCGGCTGCGGGACCGCAGACTGAACCGTTCTCGACGAGTTCCACGAATCCCTGACCTATGTGCTCCACGATCTTTACGTTCTGGGCCCACTTGGCCCTTGTGTCGATGTACTTTGTGGCCTTCAGTGTGCCGGCTGTTGCCAGGACTCCTACGACTCCCGTCTTCGTCGCCTGCGCCGCCGGCTTTATGGCCGGCTCCATACCGATGAATTTTATCGGAAATTCTTCTCTAAGGGTGCTGATGGCTGCAGCTGTGGCTGTGTTGCACGCTACTACGATGATCTCGCAGCCTTTTTCAATGAGCATCTGAGTGATTGCTCTAGTCCTGTCTATGATGTATTCTCGGCTCTTTTCTCCGTATGGGCAGTGTGCGTTGTCTGAGTAGTAGATATAGCTCTGCTCAGGAAGAACCTTACGGATCTCCCTGAAGACGGACAGCCCGCCTACACCCGAGTCGAAAATGCCTATCATTTTGTCAGAGAATCGATTATGTTAAGTTCTTCTGCTGTGAACTTTGTGTTGTTTATTGCCGCCAGATTGTCGTCGATCTGTGCTACGCTGCTTGCTCCGATGATGACTGATGTTACGAGGTCATCCTTCAGTGTCCAGGCCAGCGCCATCTGTGCAAGTGTCTGTCCTCTTTCCGCTGCAAGCGCGTTCAGCTTGTTAAGCTTCTCGACAAGTTCCGGAGTGATGGTGCTTGCCTTGAGCGAATAGTCACGAGCCGCTCTTGAGTCTGACGGGATGCCGTTGAGGTATCTGTCTGTAAGTACACCCTGGGCAAGAGGAGAGTAGGCGATAAGGCCTGATCCTGCGTTCTTGGCCTGATCAAGTATGTCGTCAGTCTCAGGCACACGGTGCATCATATTGTATTTCACCTGATGAAGGAGGCAAGGGACGTCGCGCTCCGCGAGGTATCTGTATGCGTACTCTGCCGCCTCGTGAGGGTAATTCGAGATGCCTGCGTAAAGTGCCTTTCCGCTTCTGACGATATCCACAAGTGCCTGCATTGTCTCCTGGAGCGGAGTGTTCGGATCGAATCTGTGTGAATAGAAGATGTCCACATATTCGAGTCCCATCCTTTTGAGGCTCTGGTCAAGGCTGCTCATAAGGTACTTGCGTGAACCCAGGTCTCCATATGGCCCCGGCCACATATCCCAACCGGCTTTGGTCGAAATGAAAAGTTCGTCTCTGTATGGACGGAGGTCGCTCTTCATTATCTGGCCGAATGTGGATTCGGCGCTTCCGTATGACGGGCCATAGTTGTTGGCAAGGTCGAAGTGGCATACTCCTTTGTCGAAGGCGTGAAGGAGCATATCGCGACTGCGGGCCAATGGCGCGGTGTCACCGAAGTTCTGCCAAAGTCCGAGAGAGATTTCCGGAATGCTGATGCCGCTTTTTCCGCATCTGCGGTATTTCATACCGCTTTCGTAGCGGTCTTCTGCAGCTGTGTAGACTGGGTTGATCATAGTTCACTTTTTTTAGCAATCACAAATATACGGATTTCTCTTTTGCTTTAGATGTAAAATTCACTAATTTTGCGCGATTTATTTGCCGGTTGAGGCCGGTTGCGAAGAACGATAAGATGATAAGTATAGAACAGATAAAGGAACTTCAGCAGCGTGTTGACACGCTTGGACGATGCATTGCTGTGGAAGCAAGGCGTGAGGAGGTTGCAAAGATGCAGGAGAAGACTCTGGCTGCTGACTTCTGGGACGATCCGAAGGCTGCCGAGAAGTTCTTGAAGGAACTTTCAGGCGTCAAGTTCTGGGTGACAGGATTTGACAAGGTGGCGGCTGATGTCGAGGACCTCAATGTGTTGCTGGAACTCGAAGATGATGATATCGACAATGCGTATGCTGCTGCGCTTGAGGGACTTGAGGCTTTGGAACTTCGCAATATGCTCGGAGAGGAGGGTGACAACCTCGGTGCTGTATTGACCATCAATTCAGGAGCAGGTGGAACAGAGGCGAACGACTGGTCTGCTATGCTTATGCGTATGTACGTAAGATGGGCGGAGAGAAACGGATACAAGGTTACGATCACCGATGAACTCGAAGGTGAAGATGCGGGCATCAAGTCTGTTACTATGCAGGTAGAGGGTGATTATGCATTCGGTTATCTCAAGGCCGAGAGCGGCGTTCACCGTCTTGTGCGCATTTCTCCGTTCAACGCGCAGGGCAAGCGTCAGACAACGTTCTCATCTGTCTTTGTGTATCCTCTGGTGGATGATTCCATTGAGATCGAGATCAATCCTGGCGATCTGGAGTGGGATACTTATCGCTCAAGCGGTGCCGGCGGACAGAACGTCAATAAAGTGGAGACAGGTGTGCGAGTGAAGCATATCCCTTCCGGAATAGTAGTGGAAAATACAGAGACACGTTCTCAGTTGGACAACAGACAGAACGCTCTCAGAATCCTTAAGTCACGCCTCTATGACATCGAGCTTAAGAAGCGTCAGGAGAAACAGGCTGAACTTGAGGGACAGAAAAAGAAGATTGAATGGGGCTCGCAGATACGAAGCTATGTCCTCCATCCGTATAAGATGGTGAAGGATCTTCGTACCGGTCACGAGACTTCAGATACTCAGGGAGTCCTTGACGGCGACCTGAACGATTTTATGAAGGTTTTCCTGATGGAGAACAACGGTTAGTTAGTGAGGGTGAGAATATTTTCATCAGGGTTTGCAACGTTTGCAGGCTCTGATGCATCTTGAAGCCCAGAGAAGTTTAATAGTTAGTGTAATGAAACGTATTTTTATGTTTGTACTGGCACTTGCAGTGTCAGTAAGTTCTGTTTTGGCTCAGGACGTACCTGCTGAAAATTCAGATAACGGAAAGTTCCCTTTTGCCATCAAGGCATATCCGTTCAGAGGTGCTTATCTTGATAGCGGAACACATTGGGATAAGTTTGGAGGAGCATATCCGGCCGGAGTCCACTTAGGCTTTGAGCTTCCTTCACAGCAACAACGCCCTTGGCAGCAGTATCTGAACAATGCGACCTTCGGTGTCGGCCTTTCGTGGCTCGATCTAGGTCACAAGATGCTTGGCCATTCCATTGCTGCATATCCTTATGTTCTCTTGAATGCAATTGATGCCGACTATCTCCAGATGAGGGTCAAGGTGGCAGGAGGTCTTGCATATGTCACTGAGCATTGGTACACTCAGGAGGATCAGAATCCTGACCATTACTATGAACCTACTGTAAATACAGTATTCGGCTGCTATTTGAATGTATATCTTAATGCAGGTGTACAGTTGAATGTGCCTATCACAAAGTATCTTGCTCTTGGAACGGAGTTCGGCTATTTCCATATGAGCAACGGCCGTACAAGTATGCCTAACATCGGTGCAAATGCTATCTATGGTTCAGTGGGTGTGACAGCGACCTTCAATTCCGAGGCCAAGAAGAAGCCTGTGCAGTTCCCTGATCTTCCATATGGATGGGCCCTTAATATTACAGGTGCTGCAGGTGCCCAGAAGCCGGCGATTGAGGATACTCACAGATATCTGATTTCTTCATTGCATATTGCTCCAGTATACCACGTAAATAACTGGTATGCAGTCGGTTTGGGATTGGACGTGTTCTTTAATGATGCGGTTTCAAAGAATACGGAACGTAATCTTTATTGCCACGGTGACTTCAATGTCGGCAGCTTGAGAGGCGATTTCCCTGAACTGAATATTCCTGGCAAGGACAGTGACATCATCGATTGTACTACCTGTGGTGCTGAAAAGGCTGTGGATTATGGATTTGCACAGAAAGTCCGTGCTGGTATCGCGCTCAACAACGAGTTCAAGTTCGGAGCAGTGACTGCAATCGTAGACTGGGGTGTATACTTCTACAATCCTTCCCGCAACATCTACTATGATTATCATTATGATAATTTCGGCAAGGTGGCTCCTAAGCGTCCGTTGCTTTACACTACAGCGAACGGCGCCGGCGGCGAAGAGGCTAGCCACTACATCCGCTTCGGTTTGAAGTACCGTGTATGGGACAACCTCTATCTTCACACAAGCGCGAAGACCCATCTCCACATCTGTGAGTTCATCGAGTTCGGTCTTGGATATCAGATTCCTTTCCTTAAGAAAGAGAATCGTTCAGAAGGAAAGAGCATCATCTTCCATCACCGCAAAAACTGGTGGAAGGAGTAATCGCCTTTTGACTTATATGATCCATCGCTTCGGCGGTGGATTTTTTTATATTTGCAGTATAAATGACAGATTATGAAAAAACTTATAATATTCATATTGTTGGCTGTTGGCCTGTTCGTGTCGTGTAATGCAGAACTGGAGGAGCGTGTTGAGGTGTTGGAGAAGACAACTGTGATATTCTTTAAGTCGTCTATATCGGATCTCTATTCGGAGTGTCAGGAACTAAAAGCAGCTATTGCGGCCTTGGAAAAGACAGCAAGCCAGGATGATGTAAATGACTTGAAGAAGTCTTTATCGAAACTGGAAACAGAGATTGCTAAACTGAACTCGCTTCTGGAGAATATGATGGAGGGGTATTACACCAGTGAGGAAATAGATGCCATTCTCAAACAAATGCAGACCGAGATTTCACGATTGAAGGAAAGTGTGGACGAACTCGAAAGCAGGATAGAAAATGCTTCCGGTACGGTTCCGCAGATGTATAATCCTCCTGTGAATTTCCAGAAGGCTGACTTGAAGGTTCTGGATATCGGCAACAGTTATACACAGGATGCTCAGACATATCTTCCTCAGATAATTCAGGCGTCAGGTATAGGTACGGACTTCTCTCTCTACAGGGCCTTCCGACCTAACGGTTCGTTCAAGACTTGGGTGGACTGCTGGAATGATGCAGATGATGAGACATATAATGTCGCATTCTGCGCAGGAACTCAGATCAGTGACATTTCCGGCAATGGCTATAACAATGACGGAACCCTGTTCAGAAAAGCACTGCAGACTGTCAAGTGGGATATAATCCTGATACATCAGGTGAGTACCTATTGCAACGATTATTCACTCTGGGAAGGACACGGAGCGGGCGGATATCTGCAGGAACTCATACGTCTGATCAGAATTACCAATCCTCAGGCTACTATCGGTTATCTGATGACTCACAGTTACAGAGGATCATATTGGGCAAACTCTGAAGGCAGTTCGCTACTGAGATGGAAGAACATTGCGGAGGCGACTAAGCAGCTGAAGCTTGAGTATGACATCGATTTCATAATCCCATACGGAACTGCAGTCCAGAACCTTCGTGCAAGTTCGCTGAATGACAGTTATGAGTTCTCGGAGGACGGAACTCATATGGGTGCCGGTCTGGGAGACTATGTGGCAGGGTGCTGCTATTTCGAGTCTCTTCTTGCCCCTCGATATGGCGTAAGTATCTTGGGTAACACGTTCAGAATCACCAATCTCAGTGAAAGTGTCGGCGGCAGGAGAAATGTTACAGACGAGACGGCCCTCGTCGCTCAGAAGGCCGCAATCCTCGCCACACTGGATATGTGGACCGTCTCCAATCCAGACAACTACGATATGTAGGCTGCAAGGCCCTCTAGGGTAGTGGGGAAGTTGATTTTGCCGTTTGATGCTTTGTGGGCCTTATCCATCGAGATGCTGATGTTGCGGATGTGCTCAGCGAAGCGGACTGTGTCCGGGATTACAATTGTATCCGGATCGAGACCTTGGAGTCTGGCATATTCAGCTGCGGTCTCATAGGTGTTGAAGGTGTTTTCCGCACCGAAGTTATAGACTCCTCCGGGAAGATCGAAGGTGAACGGGATGTTCCTTACCACATCTCCGATCCAAGTTATACCACGGAATTCTCTTGTCGCGAAGCGCAGGGGAGTTCCGTTTTCTATTGCATTCCTGAAGTTGATGACAAAGTTTCTGTGGGTCCTCATTCCGGGCCTCTCGGCATCGAACATCCAGGTGGCACGCAATGCTACACTGCCTGGGCAGAGCTCCAGAGCACGCTGTTCTGCAAGAAGTTTGTGCCTGCCGTAATGGTTTTCAGGTGAGACTGTTACATCCTCGGGAAGAAGTCCGAGCTCAATGTTGCCGTTGTATACCTGGTCGGATGAGAACCATACCAGTTTGGCTCCATATTTCTCGGCAGCCATAGCGAGATTCTCGACGCTCAGGACATTAGCCTGATAGCTTTCGTCAGGATGCTCCTCGCAGTAACCGGTGTCGGAGATGGCGGCCAGATGCAGTATGGCATCCGGTCTCGCTGCTGCGATATAACTATCGACATTGGCAGCGTCCGTGACGTCAAGTTCCTTATGGCTCGGGGTCAGGAGTTCATAGCCTGTCTGCAAGGCTTCCACCGCGCGGCTTCCTACAAAACCGCTGGCCCCTGTGATCAATATCTTTCTGATGGCATCCATAATGCAAATGTATAAGTTTTATCCTGATATTGTTTGATGCGCATTTGTTTTTATTTGCTATACTTGCGTGATGTCTCGGCTACGCCGACAAGACAACAAGAGAAAATATAAACCAACATTATACAAAATGGCTGAATTTAAAGATGGAATACCCATTTTGATACACCTCCGCCACGCATAAGGGGCAAAAGTTAAGCATCCCGTTTGAGATGCTTTTTTCTCTCTTCTTAATGTCTTCAATTGTGTGCCCTTCAGGTATCATAATAGGTTCATATTAGTTTCAGGCAAAATTAATATCTGTATGTGCCAGAGCGCGATACAATGGGTTGTTTTCTGTGAGATGTTTCGTATATTTACA
>JAFYXE010000058.1 GCA_017546275.1 Bacteroidales bacterium
ACGATGATCAGAATGATGACAAGAAGAATGATCAGAATGACGATCAGAACCAGAACGGTGACAATGATCAGGATCAGAACCAGAATCAGAATGATCAGAACGACGACCAGCAGCAGAATCAGCAGGGACAGCAGCCGAAGATAACTCCGCAGGCTGCCCAGCAGATGCTTCAGGCGATCCAGGCGAAAGAAAAGGAAACACAGGATAAAGTAAATAAAGCCAAGGCTTTGGAAGCCAAGACAAGGCAGAAAGAGAAGAATTGGTAAAGGAAGGATATGAAGAAATTGTTTTTGACGATATTTATGGCTTTGTGCGCTGTGGCTGCAGTTGCACAGACCGAGATACAGGTGCAGACGCATAAGGTGGTGGCATTGGACGAACAGTTCAATGTTACCTTCATTATAGAAGGAAGCAAACCGTCGGAATTCACTTGGGAGCCAGGTGAGGACTTCAACCTTGTGTGGGGGCCTCAGCAGGGACGTTCATCAAGTGTACAGATCATCAACGGAAAGAGGACAGAGTCGTCACAGACCACATATTCATATATCCTCAGACCGTTGAAGGCCGGCAAGTTCACTCTTCCGGCAGCAGCTGCGACAGTGAAAGGAAAGGGTATCACATCCTCTCCTGTAACTATTGAAGTGGTGGCGTCAGGTTCATCTTCGTCGTCCTCATCTGCCCAGTCTGCCCAGTCTTCAGGCTCTTCTGCTGCAAGGTCACGCCAGCAGGGCACGGTTTCAGATAACGACATCTTCCTTACAATGTCCCTCAGCCGCTCCAATGTAGTGGTGGGCGAGCCGATCATCGCTACGTTGAAACTCTATCAGAGAGTGAACATCGCAGGTTTCGAGGGTGCCAGTTTTCCTTCATTCAACGGCTTCTGGAGCCAGGAGGTAGAGGCTCCTTCAAACATTGAGTTTGCCCGTGAGACATATGACGGCCAGATCTACAATGCCGCCCTCATCAGAAGATTCATACTGATTCCTCAGCATCAGGGTCAGATTAAAATCGATCCTGCAGAACTTACCTGCCTTGTAAGTGTAAGGATATCATCAGGCGGGTCAAGCATATTCGACGGTTTCTTCGATGACTATGCAAACGTAAGGAAGAAGGTTGTATCCCAGCCGCTTACGGTCAACGTATCTCCACTTCCTGCAGGTGCTCCATCGACTTTCGCCGGCGGAGTGGGCGAGTTCTCGATCTCTGCAGCGTTGAGCAGGGATTCGCTCAAGACACACGAGGCAGCATCACTGATTGTTACAGTATCCGGAAACGGAAACATCTCGCTTCTCGAGGCTCCGAAGGTGAACTTCCCGCCTGATATGGAGGTATATGACACCAAGACTGTCAGCAATGTCTCAAAGAACGGACTTTCCGGCAGCAGAAGATACGAGTATCCTTTCATTCCGAGAAGTTACGGTGACTTCACCATTGAGCCGATAAAGTACACATACTATGATGTGAACACCAAACAGTACGTGACTTTGGAGACCGCCCCGATACAGATGTCCGTAGCCAAGGGAAATGATGCAGAGTACTCCGGTGCCGTCGCTCCTTCTGTAGTCAGAAAGGATGTGAAGAACCTTGACAGCGATATCAGATACATTAATACAAAGGAACCAGCCTTGACTGCAAAAGGTGAATTCCTTCTCGGTTCGACCTCATTCTGGCTGGTTGTATTCCTGCTTGTTGCAGCCTCTGTGATATGCTGGGCTGCATTCAGAAGAATGGCTGCGAGAAAGGCGGACGTCGCAGGAGTGAAAAACCGCAAGGCTACAAAGATGGCTCTCAAGCGTCTCAACCTTGCCGGAACATTCCTCAAGCAGAACCTCTATACTGCATTCTACGAAGAACTTCACAAGGCACTGCTCGGATTCATCTCTGACAAGCTAAACATCCCTGTAGCCGAACTCTCGAGAGACCGCATCACAGATGTGCTCAGAGAAGGAAATGTTCCTCAGGAGTCTGTGGACAAGTTCATCGGCATCCTCGATGCCTGCGAGTTCGCAAGATATTCTCCGTCATCAGGAAATGAGGCTATGGCTGCACATTATGAGGCGGCTGTGGATGTGATTTCATCAATCGATTCAAGTATGAAAGCCAAGAAGAACAATGGCAGAATGGCTATGCTGCTGATATTGATGCTGATGCCTTTTGCGGCTTCCGCTTCAGATGACTATGTGGATTCTCTCTGGAACAATGCCAATGAGGCATATGCAGCCGGCAATTGGGCGGAGGCTCTCGAGGGTTATGAGATGGTGTCTTCAATGGGACTCGAGTCTGCAGCCCTGTATTGCAACACAGGAGATGCATACTATAAGTCTGGCAATATTCCGATGGCGATCCTGTACTATGAGCGTGCGCTCAAGCTTGATCCGTCTTATTCGGATGCACAGTACAACCTTGAGCTTATGGACAGCCTGATCCAGGACCGCATCGAGCCTGTGCCGGAGTTCTTTGCAGTGAAGTGGCTAAAGGATATCTGCTACATTATGGATTCGGATGCCTGGGCAGTGGCTTTCCTTGTGCTTCTTGCACTGACTCTCGCCCTGTTCCTTATGTTCATCCTTGCTCCGACTCCTGCGGGAAGACGAGTGGGCTTCTTCACAGGACTTGTGACACTTCTGCTGATGACAGCCTCGCTGAGTTTCTCGGTATGGCAGAAGAACGACTATATGAAAGCCGACAAGGCCATCATCACCAGACCGGTTACATCTGTTAAGAGTTCGCCTTCGTCAGAGGCCTCGAAGGACCTCTTCGTGCTTCACGAAGGAACAAAGGTGACCATCCTCGACCAGGTAGGAAACTGGAACAACATTTCGCTTGCAGACGGCCGTCAGGGATGGCTTCCTGCATCAGATATGGAAAAGATATAATAACCACACATACTAATTCGACCCTATTATGAAAAGACTGATGACCATTGCCCTGGGCCTTGCCCTGAGCTTGGCTGTGCAGGCCAAGACTGAGTCGCTTCCTGCTTGGCAGGATCCTCAGAACGTGCAGGAGAACCGCGTGCCGATGACCGCGACCTTCGAGACAGGCTGTCTCAAGATGTCGCTTAGCGGACTCTGGAAGTTCAACTGGAACGAGACCATCGATTCTCGTCCTTTGGATTTCTACAAGGTGGGCTATGCAGATGAAAACTGGGATATGATGCCGGTGCCGGGAATGTGGGAACTCAACGGCTACGGCGATCCTGTATATAAGAATGTAGGCTATGCGTGGAACGGCCACTACACCAACAATCCTCCATACCCGGCATTGGAGCATAACTATGCCGGTCAGTATAGAAGGACTTTCGAGATCGACAAGGAATGGGACGGAAAGGATGTGTTCCTGCACATCGGTTCAGCGACCTCCAATGTAAGAGTTTGGATCAACGGAAAGGAAGTAGGCTACAGCGAGGACAGCAAGCTCGAGGCTCGTTTCAATGTGACAAAGTACCTGAAGACAGGTGAGAACCTTATCGCTCTTGAAATCTTCCGCTGGTGCGACGGAACATACCTCGAGGACCAGGACTTCTGGAGACTTACAGGTATCGCCCGTGATGTGTATCTGTTCTCACGCGAGAAGAAGAGGATGGAGGACATCAGGGTCAATGCAAATTCTGCAGGTGAGGCTGATGTGACTGCCGAGGTTACCAAGGGTGTGACAAAGGTGGTGTTCAATGTGTATGACCCTCAGGGCAAGGAGGTAGTGTCAGAAACTGTTGAGGTGTCGTCAAAGGAGAAGTCGGAAAGAGGCAATTATCTTGTGAAGACTTCGTTCCAGGTGCCGTCTGTAAAGCCTTGGTCAGCTGAGACTCCTTCGCTTTACAAGCTTAAGGTATACACATATACAAAGGACGGATTTTCGGAGGTTTCGTCACTTGATTTCGGATTCAGGGATGTGTGCATCAAGGACGGTCTTCTTCTTGTGAACGGCCAGCCTGTACTCATCAAGGGAGCGAACCGTCACGAGCTCAATCCATATAAGGGATATGTTGTGTCCGAGTCTGATATGATTCAGGACATCCTCATAATGAAGCAGTTGAACATCAACGCAGTGAGAACCTGCCACTATCCGAACGACCCTCTCTGGTATTCGTTGTGTGACAGATACGGTCTCTATGTCGTGGATGAGGCAAACAATGAATCGCACGGAATGTACTATGGTGAGACTTCTCTCGCACACGATCCTGCATATACGAAGGCACATCTTGAGCGAATCAGAAGAATGGTACAGAGGGATTATAACCATCCGAGCGTAATCATCTGGAGTCTCGGAAACGAGGCCGGCAACGGAATGAATTTCCACAAGGGCTATGATCTCGTGAAAGAGATGGACCAGTCAAGACCGGTTCATTATGAAAGAGCGGAAGGCGGTTATGCAACAGACATCGCCTGCCCTATGTACTTCGACTATGAGAGCTGCGAGAAATACGTTTCAAGAAATCCTCGTCCTTCCAAGCCTCTTATCCAGTGTGAGTATGCCCACGCGATGGGTAACTCTATGGGTGGTCTCAAGGAGTACTGGGATCTCATCAGAAAATATCCTAACTATCAGGGCGGATTCATCTGGGATTTTGTAGACCAGGCGCTCTGGTGGCCGGTAGATCCTGAGAAGTACGGTACCGACCATATCTTCGTGTTCGGAGGTGACTTCAATGACTACGATCCGTCAGACAACTCGTTCTGCTGCAACGGTATCATTGCTGCTGACAGAACTCTCCATCCTCACGCTTATGAGGTGGCATACCAGTACAGATCCATCCTTACAACCGCTACAGCAGAAGAAGCATTGGCCGGAAAAGTGAATGTATACAACGAGAACTTCTTCATCGATCTTTCCCGTTACAGCCTTCACTGGAGCATCGATGTGGACGGACGTGCCGTGCTTGCCGGATGTGAGCGTATGCCAGCAGTCGCTCCTCAGACAACTGTGGAGATGAACCTCGGATACAACGAGGCTGACCTTATGGAGGCCTGCGGTCTTACAGACCTCAATTACCACGACATCTATCTCAATGTAAGATATGTGCTCAACAGAGCCGACGGTCTGCTTCCTGCAGGTTCGGAGGTGGCATATGATCAGATCTGCATCACTGATGCTCCGCTTGAGATCTTCGCCGATTACTCGGGAGTTCCTTTCTATGCGATCGCAGGTGATCAGCATATCTTCGCAGGTGAAATGGTTTATGATGGCGCTACAGGTGTCAGAGTCTCTCCTTGGGAGGTTGTCTTTGATGCGTCGACAGGTGCACTTGTAAGTTATATGCTTGAGGGTAAGGAACTTGTGGAGTCTCCTCTCGTGCCTTGTCTTGCAAGAGCCTGCACAGAGAACGACCTTGGAGCAGGTCACGAGAAGAGAATGAAGCATTGGAGGAATGCGAAGTTTGATGTCGAGGACTTTGTGGTAGAGGAGACTGACAGCTGCGCACGTATCTCTGTGAAGTTCGCTCCTATTTCAGATTTTGCGTATGTGAAGATGACGTATAATATCTATGCAGACGGAGTAGTAGAGGCTGTCGAGGAGTTCAAGGATGCCGGAAATCTGGCAAAGGGCAAGATCCTTCAGCGCGTGGGAATGGAGTTCGCTATGCCGGGTGAGTACTCTACATTCGAGTTCTATGGCCTCGGACCTTTCGAGAACTACTGCGACCGTTACAGTTCTGCATTGGTAGGACATTATGTACAGAGAGTTGAGGATCAGTATCACTACGGCTATGCACGTCCACAGGAGTCAGGTACAAAGAGCCAACTCAAGTGGATCAAGGTAATGGACGACAACGGAACAGGCTTCGAAATCTCTTCGGATGTCAAGTTCTCCGCTTCGGCCCTTCCGTTCCACTGGAAAGAAATGGACGTACGTGAACTCAAGAACAATCAGGCTCACTCGCTTGAACTCAAGAAGCTTGCATTCGAGGATCAGCGTTCTCTCGGCAAGACCTGGGTGAACTTCGATCTTGCACAGATGGGTCTCGCCTGCATCAACTCTTGGGGTGCCTGGCCACGTGAGGAGCATCTCGTGATCCCTCAGGAATACACCTTCCGCTTTGTCCTCCGTCCGGTCAACAACTGATCTGCCGGAGTCTGAGCAAAAAATAATGTCCCGAAGTCGACTGAACTTCGGGACATTGTTTTTATCAGGATGTGATTAATATCTGTTGAGAGGCATTCCGTTGGTCTTCATACGTACCTGCTTTCTTACCTTTTCGAGTGTCTCCTCGTATGACTCGCGGCCTTCCTCTGTCTTGCCTGCGATGAGATCGAGGTGCTCTGATGCGTTAGTGAGGACGATGTCGATAAGGTTTACGATGAACTCCATATCCTTCTCTACGAAACCACGTGAAGTGATAGCCGGAGTTCCTACGCGGATACCTGAAGTCTGGAACGGAGTACGTGAGTCGAACGGCACCATATTCTTGTTGAGAGTGATGTCTGCCTTTCCGAGCTCCTTCTCTGCCACCTTACCTGTAACCTCAGGGAACTTTGTGCGGAGGTCGATGAGGAGGAGGTGGTTGTCAGTACCGCCTGAGACTACCTTGTATCCTCTTGACTTGAAAGCCTCGGACATTGCTGCTGCGTTGTTTACAACCTGCTTCTGGTACTCCTTGAACTCTGGCTGGAGAGCCTCGTAGAATGAAACGGCCTTTGCAGCGATGCAGTGCTCGAGCGGACCGCCCTGAACGCCTGGGAACACGCTTGAGTTGAGGATCTGAGACATCTTCTTCACAACGCCCTTAGGAGTTGTGAGGCCCCAAGGATTGTCGAAGTCCTTGCCCATAAGGATGATACCGCCTCTTGGTCCGCGAAGTGTCTTGTGAGTTGTAGATGTCACGATGTGGGCGTACTTCACAGGGTTGCTGAGGAGGCCGGCTGCGATGAGACCCGCTGTATGGGCCATATCGATCCATAAGATTGCTCCTACCTTGTCTGCGATCTCACGCATTCTTGCGTAATCCCACTCTCTTGAATATGCTGATGCACCACCGATGATGAGCTTTGGCTTGTGCTCCAATGCTCTCTGCTCCATCTGGTCGTAGTCGATCATTCCGGTTGTCTCGCTGAGGCCGTATGCTACAGCGTTATAAAGAATACCTGACATATTTACAGGTGATCCGTGTGTAAGGTGACCGCCGTGAGCGAGGTCAAGACCCATAAATGTCTCGCCTGGCTTGAGGCACGCCATCATAACAGCCATATTTGCCTGTGCACCTGAGTGAGGCTGCACGTTTGCGTACTCTGCCTCGAAAAGTTCGCAGAGACGGTCGATGGCAAGCTGCTCGATCTGGTCAACGATCTCGCATCCTCCGTAATATCTTGCTCCCGGATAACCTTCCGCATACTTGTTTGTGCAGATTGATCCAAGCGCAGAGAGTACCTGCTGGCTTACGTAGTTTTCAGAGGCGATGAGCTCGATTCCAGATGTCTGTCTGTCTTCCTCTTTCCTGATAAGATTGAAAATTTGAAGATCCTGTTTCATAAATTTTTCGTTATAGAAGATGCAAAAATACGCATTTTTTTGATTTTTTAGAAATGAAAGAGGTTTCTTTCTATCTTTGTATTTCTAAATCGATGACACTCTATGTCAAACAGAAAACTTTTAAATATCGAGCTCGGAAGAGTCTCTGCAACGGAATATAAGGAACTGCCGGAGTCTGGAATCGTCATTGTGCTGGACAACGTCAGAAGTGCGCACAACGTGGGTTCGGCTTTCAGGACAGCCGATTCCTTCAAGGCCGACAAGGTATGGCTTTGCGGTATCTGCGCCGTTCCGCCTTCTGCAGATATCCACAAGTCAGCCCTCGGTGCGGAGGACAGCGTTGCCTGGGAGCACGTTGCAGACACTATGGAGGCTGTCCGCAGACTCAAGGAGGACGGATACCAGATCGTGAGCGTCGAGCAGACCGTCAAATCTGTGATGCTTGACACCTTCCGTCCTGAAAAGGGAAAGAAATATGCTCTCGTCTTCGGTAACGAGGTCTCAGGAGTAGGCCAGGACGTTGTAGACGCTTCGGATTTCTCTCTCGAGGTCCCTCAGTTCGGTACAAAACATTCTTTGAACGTATCGGTTACAGTCGGAGTAATCCTCTGGCATTTCCGTCTATTTATCTAAGCATAACAATGAAGAAGATCGTTTTTGCGGCATTGTGCATCCTTGCCGCTGCCTGCACATCAGTAAAGCAGGCTGAACTCATTCCAGCATCATCATTCGAGACTGAGGTCGATGGAAAGCCAGTGTCTCTTTACACTCTCAAGGCCGGTGATCTGGTTATGCAGGTGACCAATTTCGGTGGCCGCGTGGTATCGCTTTGGGTGCCGGACAAGGAAGGTAACCTTGAGGACGTGGTTCTCGGCTATGACAACATCGGCAAATATATCAACAATCCTGGCGAGCGCTTCCTCGGAGCTGTCGTAGGTCCTTATGCCAACAGAATCGCTGACGGAAAATACTCGATCGACGGTGTGGAATACACTTTCCCTCAGAACAACAACGGTCAGACTCTCCACGGAGGTCTGAAAGGCCTCGATATGGTGGTATGGGATGTCTTTGCTGCGGATGACACCACATTGGTGCTTTCGTATACACATCCTGACGGACAGGACGGAAAGCCCGGCAACCTTGAGATCTTTATGACATATACGCTGACAGCTGACAATGAGTTCAAGGTGGATTATCTTGCACAGACAGATAAGGCAACTCACGTGAACATCTCTCACCACTCGTTCTTCAATCTCAAGGGTGAGGGCAACGGCACAATCAATGACCATATCCTGCACATCAACGCATCCGCGACTACACCGGTGAACGATGTGCTCATCCCTTCGGGAGAGATTGCGGATGTGACCGGAACTCCTTTCGACTTCCGAACTCCGAAGCCGATCGAACAGGATCTTTACGTTGAGAATGAGCAGCTTAAGAACGGCGGCGGATATGACCACAATTGGGTACTCGATCGTCAGACTGCCGATCAGATGGAGCTTGCGGCATCTGTATATGAGCCAGCTTCAGGACGTTTTATGGAGGTCTACACAGATCAGCCGGCCATTCAGTTCTACGGCGGAAACTTCTTCGACGGAAAGACTGACGGCAAGTATGGAAGAGCTCTCAGATTCCGCGAATCGATAGCTCTAGAGACTCAGAAATATCCTGATACTCCTAACCACGAGAACTTCCCGTCGACACTGCTCAGACCTGGTGAGGACTATGTCCATCACTGCGTGTACAGATTCAGTGTGAAGTAATATGACAAAATGTCAGTCAGAATCGACTGGCATTTTCTTTGTCGATATATAAGAAACATAAGTGAAATAATAATAAAACAACAGAATATGATCAGACCATTAGCAGACAGAGTCGTAATCGAGCCTAAGGCAGCCGAGACTCAGACAGCGTCAGGACTCTACATTCCTGATACAGCAAAGGAGAAACCACAGCAGGGAACAGTCGTAGCAGCTGGTCCTGGCAAGAAGGACGAGCCTATGGAGGTTAAGGTAGGTGATGTGGTTATCTACGGCAAGTATGCAGGCACAGAGGTGTCAGTAGAGGGCAAGGATTACCTCATTATGAAACAGTCGGATATTTTAGCAGTACTTTAATATGGCAAAAGATATAAAATTCAATATTGACGCCCGCGCCAGAATGAAGGAAGGCGTGGATGCGCTTGCGGATGCAGTAAAGGTTACCCTCGGACCTAAGGGTCGTAATGTGGTGATCGCCAAGAAGTTCGGGGCTCCCCACGTGACAAAGGACGGTGTGACTGTAGCAAAGGAGATCACTCTCGAGGACCAGTTCGCAGATATGGGTGCACAGATGGTCAAGGAGGTTGCTTCCAAGACCAACGAGCAGGCCGGTGACGGTACTACAACAGCTACAGTTCTCGCTCAGGCCATCATCAACGTAGGACTCAAGAACGTTACAGCGGGTGCTAACCCTATGGACCTCAAGAGAGGTATCGACAAGGCTGTCGCTACAGTTGTTGAGGCACTCCGCGCTCAGAGCCACGAGGTAGGTGAGGACTATGCGAAGATCGAGCAGGTCGGAACCATCTCTGCAAACAACGACAACTACATCGGAAAGCTCATCGCTGACGCTATGTCAAAGGTGAAGAAGGACGGTGTCATCACTGTCGAGGAGGCAAAGGGTACTGAGACAGAGGTCAAGGTAGTTGAGGGAATGCAGTTCGACAGAGGATACATCTCTCCATATTTTATGACAAACGGTGACAAGATGGAGGCAGTCCTTGATGCTCCATACATCCTCGTTACTGACAGAAAGGTGTCTACAATGAAGGACCTCCTTCCTGTTCTCGAGCCTATCGCTCGCGAGGGCAAGTCACTCCTCATCATCGCTGAGGATGTGGACGGAGAGGCTCTCACTACACTCGTAGTGAACAAGCTCCGCGGTACACTCAAGATTGCAGCAGTGAAGGCTCCAGGTTTCGGTGACCGCCGCAAGGAGATGCTTCAGGATATCGCAGTGCTTACAGGCGGTATGGTGATCTCTGAGGAGAGAGGCTTCAGCCTTGAGAACACAACTCCTGATATGCTCGGAAAGGCAGAGAAGGTGGTTGTTACAAAGGACAACACTACAGTTGTGAACGGTGCCGGTTCGGCAGAGGCTATCCAGGAGCGTGCAGATCTCATCCGCAAGCAGATCGAGACTACTACATCAGACTATGACCGTGAGAAGCTCCAGGAGCGTCTCGGCAAGCTCGCCGGCGGTGTTGCAGTCCTCTATGTGGGTGCTGCCACTGAGGTGGAGATGAAGGAGAAGAAGGACAGAGTTGAGGATGCGCTCAGTGCAACTCGTGCTGCTGTCGAGGAAGGTATCGTACCTGGCGGTGGAGTTGCATACATCCGCGCAGCACAGGCTCTCAAGGGTCTTAAGGGTGACAACGATGACGAGACGACAGGTATCAACATCGTTGCCCGTGCAATCGAGGAGCCGCTTCGCCAGATCGCTGCCAATGCAGGTGTTGAGGGAAGCGTGATCATCAACAAGATAGCTGAGGGCGAGGATGACTTCGGTTACAACGCACGCACAGGTGAGTATGTGCATATGCTCGAGGCCGGTGTGATCGATCCAACCAAGGTGTCGCGTGTGGCGCTTGAGAACGCAGCATCTGTTGCTGGTATGTTCCTCACAACCGAGTGCGCAATCGCAGACATCCCTGAGCCGGTTGCTGCTCCAGCAATGCCGGCAGGCGGTATGGGTGGAATGATGTAAACCGTACGACAAGGCACCTGGTGCAAAATTATAGTGAAACTGCTCCTGATTCCCACCAAATCCGTGGGATCAGGAGCAGTTTTGTGTCAAAAATGCACCAGATGCCCAAGCTGAAAGAATTTTATTTTTCAACATTTTGTATTTTATTGATAATCAGTGTTGTATGTTGATGTGTTGTGAGATTTTGAAAGACTGCAAATTGCACTTTTCTCATCTATAGTCAGTAACTTTGCTGTTGATGTTACGATTGTTTTCCTATGAAGAAATATCTATAGGGATTGCATATTTATTTATGGATTTATTTTAAATTTGTCTAGCTGACTGGTTAGTGTCCGGCTGACTTTCACGGACATTGTTAATTCTTAAGTTTAAGTTATGAAGAGAAATGTGTTGATCTTTCTGCTGATAATCGTGTCAGTGGTATGTGCAGCTCAGGAAGAACGTATTGTGAATGGCGTCGTTTGTGGCGAGAATCACGGTCCAATCTTTGGCGCAGTGGTGTCTGCTTTGGATCTGAACTTGTTCACGAAGACCGACTCGCTCGGTAGATTTGAAATCAAGCTCCCGGATACTGTGAAGCAACTCCAGATTGCCGCTCCAGGCTACTATACTGTGGATCTGGCAATAGACAGCCCATTGCTGGTGTGTGAAATGAGACTTGATCCGGATTATGCCTTTAAAGCATCCCAGATCGCAGCTATTGAAGCCCGAATGGCGCAGAATAATGAGAAACGCATAATCCAGGCTGAAATAGAAAGGATCAAGGCGGAAAAACGCGCGAAGAGAATGGCTCTTGACGAACAGTACAATCAGAAGTATAAGAATATAGGTTTTGTCCACAGCTTGGAGTTGGCATACGGATATCAATTCGGAAAGGATGATGTGGTGTATGAGAATCTTGGATATAGAGAATTCGGTAACCTTCATCCGATAGAACTGAGCTATACACTGACATACAAATTCCATTATCTGGTATCTGTGGGTATGGGAACAGGTGTGCAGTATCAATGCATCAATCTTTGCAGATATCCGGATGTCTTTGAGCCGAGCTACTCGGACTATGAGAGTTTTACTCCGATCAATGTGCCGTTGTTTATTAATACGAAGGTGTATCTGACAAGAGGAAAGTGTCAGCCTGTAATATCATTGTCAGGAGGAATATATCTGCCGAATTGTGAGGGACTTTTTGATGTAGGATTCGGGGCAAATCTGCGTTTGAGTAGGCTGGCGAATATGTATTTCCTTCTCTCTTGTCGCACTACTTCATACTGCGATTTCCGTGAGTATCCAGCTAATGAAGACCGTCCGGCTTTCTTCGCATATTATCCAAAACCTGCTTGGACCCCTACTTTCAAGATAGGATTCACCCTTTAATTGATGATTGGTATGAAAAGAATAATAGTATTTGTTTTGCTGTCGCTCTCGCTGACCTTGTCATCTTGTGTCCAACAGATGCAGGAGCACGTATCTATACATCTAGGGGGAATTTGGGCATCTGTCGATGACTATGATATGGCTTCGACATTCTTTGTTTTTGATAAAGGCTATTTGTATGAGTATAAAGCATATCATCCATATTATGTTTATGACAATACTATATGGGGCTATGATGATGGTGAGCCGACTCCGATTCCTGGCAAGTATAAGTATTCTGTGGTAGATGGAGTCCTGTACTATAACGATTTTTTTAAGGATATTCAGGTTGAACTTGTCAGGGATGGCAATACGATGACGTTTGGAGAACATAAGTGTGTGCTGGCTGAGAATATCACTGAAAGATATTTTTCCGAAATCGTTCTTGCTGAGACTAACGAGACGCACTTCACTGGTGCGGAGGGGTGTGTGGTAGAGTGGGAGTACCATATTGAAAACCCTCGCTATGATTACAAGCTTGAGGTCAAGGAGGTGCCTGAATGGTGTACTGATGTTAAAGTACGGGATGGTGTGATATCTTTTGGAGTCAATCCCGGTTCAGTTACTCGAGTAGGCAATCTTATATTGACCTATCCTACAGCCGGCGATGCTGTGGTTGAAATGAAGCGCGGCCTTGTGGAGATACTTCTTGATGATAAAGAGGTGTGTTTCAGATGTAACAAGAAAAGCGCAGTGGTAAATTATACACTATTGAACGGAAGGGCCGGAGTGTCCGCTAAGGCTACGGCTTCAGGTAGCTGGATAAGACCGACAGCGCATAACGATAGAGTTGTGATTGCTGTGGATCAGAATACAGGAAATGAATCGAGGTCTGGAGCGGTTGTGCTGAGTTATGATGAGGTTACTGTTACTGTAAATGTAACTCAGGCGTGTGAACGCGAATGGTCTAGTGGATTTTGGGTTGGAGATTGGCTGATGAAAGGCAAGAACGGTGAGAAGATAGGATTCAGACTTACAGATGCAGATAGTCGTGATTATCTGTGTATGACAAGGTATGCAGGCCTTTCTGATGAATACCGTATAGCAGTTCACAAAGTGGATGAGGATAATAAATCATTAAGGTGGGTTGTATCCAATCAGATAATAGGCAAGGTCGACCTTAGGAACGGCAAAGTGGGGAATCTTTGGGTGTACGGTGGAAATTCGAAAGAGTTCTCTGTTCCTGAGGAAGGTGTCGACATATGCTTTTGGGATGACAAGCAGAGTGTGTACAAAGGTGCTCCAGGCGTTGAGTTTATGGCGTTGGCTACTGAATGCGACGGAGAGTGGCAGTGCTGGGATGATGTTGTCTACCCGACATTCCCGGCTACCTTGTACTGGGATGGTGACTGATTTCCCCGGTACAAGCCTTTGGACGGTTTTAAAAATACTGCACAAAAAAAGAGATGATCAATCTGATCATCTCTTTTTTAGCTATAAGAAAACCTCTAAATATGTTCTATTTATGAGAGTTTGTTGATGTATACTGCGATACCGCTCTTGAGGTTTGCAGCCTTGTTCTTGTGGATAACGCCGATCTTAGCAAGCTTGTCGATCATTGCGTAAACCTTAGGAGCGTTAGCCTCTGCTGCTGCCTTGTCGGTTGTGTTACGAATCGCACGAATTGCGTTTCTTGTAGTCTTTGCATAATACTTATTATGCAATCTGCGCCTCTCGCTCTGGCGATAGCGCTTGTCTGCTGAAGCGTGGTTTGCCATTGTTATTCTTTTTTATATTTTTTCGTAGTCGGTAGGGGAATCGAACCCCTCTTGCAAGAAT
>JAFYXE010000059.1 GCA_017546275.1 Bacteroidales bacterium
ACGTTCTTGAAGAGGGTTCTCATCATTCCCTCGAATGTGTTGAGCACATCCTCCTGCTCTACGAATGACATCTCGCAGTCGATCTGAGTGAACTCTGGCTGACGGTCAGCACGGAGGTCCTCGTCACGGAAGCAGCGTACGATCTGGAAGTAGCGGTCGTAACCGGCAACCATAAGGAGCTGCTTGAATGTCTGAGGAGACTGAGGAAGAGCGTAGAACTGACCTGGGTTCATACGTGAAGGAACCACAAAGTCACGAGCTCCCTCTGGAGTAGACTTGATGAGGTATGGAGTCTCGATCTCGAGGAAGTTCTGAGCATCGAGATAGTTGCGTACTTCGTGTGCGATCTGGTGACGGATCTTGAGAGCTCTCTGGAGAGGTCCTCTACGGAGGTCGAGGTAACGATACTTCGCTCTGAGCTCCTCACCGCCGTCGCTGTCCTCCTCGATAGTGAACGGAGGAGTGTTAGCCTTGTTGAGCACCTTGATCTCGCTGAGGCTGATCTCGATGTCACCTGTATCCATCTTAGGGTTCTTGCTCTGACGCTCGATAACCTCACCGGTCACCTGAAGCACCCACTCACGACCGAGGCTTGCAGCAGTCTCTACAAGCTCCTGTGCCGCGTGTGCATCAACAACGAGCTGAGTGATGCCGTAACGGTCTCTGAGGTCAACGAATGTCATACCGCCAAGCTTTCTTGACTTCTGCACCCATCCTGCCAGTGTAACTGTCTGGCCAACATTTTCAATGCGGAGTTCTCCGCAGGTGTGTGTTCTGTACATATTATCTGTTGTTTATTTTCTTCCTAAAAACTTACAAAAATACGAAATAAATAATAATTGTAATACATTTGCAGCCCTAAAATGATTATTGCCTATGTGGTTGGTTCTGGCTTTCGTATCCGCGACACTTCTCGGATTCTATGATACATCGAAAAAGGCGTCCCTCAAGGGAAACGCCGTGCTTCCTGTTCTCTTCCTGAATACGGTGTTTTCGACACTGATATTCTCGCCATTTCTGCTTGATTACATCGGCGGATTCGGCTGGTTCACAGGCACTTTCCTCGATACCGCCCCCTTCGAGCGTGGCGCGCAACTCGCTGATGCACAGTCACTTCCCGAAAGTGCGTGCTCCCCTTTGGCGGCACGCGGTTTCAGCAACTCGCTGATGGACAACGCTTTAACCGCCACGGTAAAAGCGCATCTGCTGGTAGTGCTGAAGGCATTCATCGTGCTGTCGTCGTGGATCTGCGGATATTTCGGCCTGAAGCACCTGCCGCTTACGATCGTCGGCCCGATCAACGCGACCAGGCCTGTGCTCGTGCTCGTGGGAGCCGTAGTGCTTTTCGGCGAAAGGCTGAACGCATACCAATGGATCGGCGTCCTGCTGACGCTGCTCTCCATCTACCTGATGAGCCGTGCGGGAAAGAAGGAAGCCATCGACTTCAAGAAGAACAAATGGATATGGTGCGTGGGCCTGGCGGCAATTCTCGGAGCTGTCAGCGGCCTATACGACAAGTACATAATGAAGGAACTCTGCCCTATGTTCGTGCAGAGCTGGTTCAACCTCTACCAGATGATCATTATGGCCACAATCTGCGGTCTGATCTGGTATCCGAAGCGCCACGAGACCACACCGTTCCAGTGGAGATGGACCATTCCGCTTATTTCGCTTTTCATCTGCTTAGCCGATTTCGCATACTTCACATCGCTGAACAACCCAGACTCGATGATTTCTGTCGTGTCGCTGGTAAGACGCAGTTCGGTGATAATCTCGTTCGCTTGCGCAGTAATCTTCTTCAAGGAGAGGAACCTCCGCGCAAAGATCATCGACCTGGCGATCATCCTCGTCGGAATGGCATTCATCTGGATCGGAACCAACTAAACACACCCCTCGGTACGCCCTGTCATATCGGGCATACCGGCCCAACTGGATGAGTGGATATTTTACGGGGTATTCGGGATATAATGAGGTGATTGAAGGAAAAAGGTTTATATTTGTAAGGATTTAATGACAGGATATGGAAGTTAGAGCTAAGAAGGCCCTTGGCCAGCATTTTTTGACAGACCTTTCTATTGCACAGAGAATTGCAGAGGCACTTATCGTTCCGTGCCCGGGTCTGGACGTTCAGCACGACGCATCGAACCCTATGCCAGCCCTTGAGGTGGGCCCGGGAATGGGTGTATTGACACAGTACGTGCTTCAGAGACCGGAGGTGGATCTTCGTATGGTAGAGATTGATACTGAATCAGTTGACTATCTCCTCGTACACTTCCCTCAGGTGAACGGAAAGCTCATCGAAGCCGACTTCCTCAAACTCAAACTCGAAACATTCTTTCCGGGACAGTTCTGCGTCATCGGAAACTTCCCATACAACATTTCATCACAGATCTTCTTCAAGGTGCTTGACTACAAGGAGCAGGTGCCTCAGGTGGTATGTATGATCCAGAAGGAGGTGGCTGAGCGCATCGCCGAGAAGCCTGGCACAAAGACATACGGCATCCTTTCTGTGCTGCTTCAGGCCTGGTATGACATCGAATACCTGTTCACTGTCGGAGAGGGCGCATTCAACCCTCCGCCAAAGGTAAAGTCTGCGGTCATCAGACTCGTACGCAACCAGCGCACAGAGCTCGGATGCGACGAGGCATTGTTCAAGACAGTCGTCAAGACCGGCTTCAACCAGCGACGCAAGACGCTTCGCAACTCGCTCAAGCCGCTTATCCGCGCAAAGGCGGATCGTCTCGGCTGGTCAGAGGAGCAGTTGGCTGAGTTCGTATCGAATCCTGTATTCGAACTGCGTCCTGAGCGTCTGAGTGTAGAGGACTTCATCGCACTGACCCAGAAACTGGCATAATAAGTGCTCCTCTTTTCCCTTATGAAACGCATTGCAACAATATTTCTGGCATTTATGGCTATCCTGATATGCCAGACCGTTTATGCTGACGGGCCGCTGCCGGCAGACACTCCTGCCGTGAGTCTGCTTCAGAAAAGCGAAGTCATCAAAGGGGCAAAACTTGTGAAGCTGGAAGGCCTGATGCTGCGAATGGCAAAGCCTTATATGAAGAAGGAGCCTATA
>JAFYXE010000060.1 GCA_017546275.1 Bacteroidales bacterium
GATCGTCCTCGCCTGCGGAAATGTCATTTACAATGAAGTCTCCGATGAGGTCGTAAGCATTGCGGACCACAGAGGCCCAGTAAGTATCGATGGAGAAACGCGCATCAGGAAAAGCAGCCCTGGCAGCCTTGAGAACCGGTTCCAGACGTGCCCACTCTTCCTTCTCCCCTACAGGCAGAGATCCCGGTCGGGTCGAACAGGCACCGAGATCGATGATGTCCGCCCCTTCTTCCAGCATAGCTCCGATGCGCGAAACGGCGGCATCCACGCCCACACAGCGGCTGCCTTCATAGAAGGAGTCGTCCGTCAGGTTCACAATGCCCATCACGTCTATTTGTCTGTCTTTTCCCATATTTCGAGGTGCAAAATTAACAATTTTGTATAACTTTGTAAGATGTCCTAAAATCATTTTTATGCTAGTAGTACTCGAAGGCCTGGACGGTGCAGGCAAATCAACCCAGGTAAAGAAGCTCAGAGCTTATCTCGAAAGCCATTTCGGCAGTCTCGAATATATACATTTCCCAAGATATGACGCTCCGGTATACGGAGACCTCATCAGCCGTTTCCTCCGCGGAGACTTCGGCTCGAACGAGGCCGTCCACCCGCAGCTTGTCGCTCTTCTTTTCGCGGAAGACCGCCACGGCGCAGCTCCGCAGATGAAGCAGACCCTCGCATCAGGCGGCACAGTGCTGCTTGACAGATATGTGTACTCGAACATCGCATATCAGTGTGCGAAGCTCAAGAACAAAGAAGAGGCAGACGATCTCAGGGAGTGGATCTTCAACACCGAGTACGGCAACTTCGATCTTCCGGTTCCGGACCTCAACATCTTCCTTGACGTGCCTATCGGATTCGTCGAGTCTAAGCTCAAGAGCCAGAGAGGCGGAGAGGACAGAGACTATCTCGAGGGCGCACAGGACATCCACGAGGCAGACATCCAGTTCCAGATCAGAGTCAGAGACATCTACAGGAAGCAGTGCGAACGTGACCCTAAGTTCATCAGGGTAGACTGTTCAGACGAAAACGGAAATATGCTCCCTCCTGACGTGATTTTTGCTAAGGTACAGGCAGTTGTTGACGCTGTAATCAAATAAATACGCAATGAGATACCTCCTCCTCAGACTGAAACGCTTCTGCGGCTTTATAACCGGCTTCGTATTCTTCCTTTCAGGCATCGTAAAGCTTATGGACCCGGTCGGTGCCGGCCTTGTGATGAAGGAATACTATGAATTCCTCCACCTCGGCTTCCTGTCCTTCTCGGCGAAGCCCGTCGGAGTGTTCTTTGCCCTGGCGGAGACAGTCATAGGAACAGCACTCATCACAGGAGTGTGGCGACGCATCACAGCCCAGTGCGCAATCGCGATGCAGGGATTCTTCACCCTCCTCACACTCTTCCTGGTGATTTTCAATCCTGAAATGGACTGCGGCTGTTTCGGAGAGGCCATACATCTCACCCATCTTCAGACGTTCCTCAAAAACATCGTCCTGTTTGCACTCCTTCTCACCTACTACATCCCACGCAAGCACCTGGGAGAGACAAGGAAGAAGAAATACGTTTCCTTCGCCCTTGTGACCGCATCAGTAATCGCATTCACAATATATTCGTGGATGACCATTCCGATGATGGACTTCACGGCATACAAGGCAGGCACAGAACTGCAGGTCAAGACTTCAACACACACTGAAGACATCTACGAGTCCGTTTTCACATATTCCAAGGACGGCGTCACAGAGAACTTCACCCTTGACAATCTTCCAGACTCCAGCTGGACCTTCGTCAGCGCCGAAACCAGAAAGAAGGAAGGTGTTGAGGACACATCAGTAGGACTTTCATTCTACAGCCTTTCTACAGGCGAATATCAGGACGAAATAGCCGCAGACGGACCGGTGATGGCAGTGTCAGTCTATGACACAGACATCCCTGGCAGAAAGTGGGAAAAGACCGAAGCCTTCATCAGAAGAGCCAAGGCAGCCGGCTTCAAGACCCTTCTTCTCTGCGCCTCTGAAAAGAACATCCCCGAGTCACTTGCAGAAGAAGCCTTCATCTCCGACTACAAGACTCTCATCAGTATGAACAGATCCAACGGAGGAGTGACCTATTTCAAGAGCGGACAGCTTGTCAGGAAGTGGGCAGGCAGCAAGGCTCCTGACCTCAAGACCCTCGAAGAGATCAGTTCTGCAGACGCCACCGAAATCTACATTTCACATAACAGCAAAGGAAGCCTTGGATTCCAAAGCTTCCTTCTATACGTATTCGTAGTTATGCTGTTGCTCTAAGCGGCGATTACTTCGCGTACTCGAACGGCAGTTCTACATTGAAGTCAACATTTACAGCATTGTTGATCTGGTAAACATCGTTCTTCACGTTTGTAACGAACACTGCCATACGGAGGTTCTCCTGAACAAAGTCATTCCAGTAGAAGTTAGGGTCATTCTTCTTCTGAAGGTCAGCAAGATTCCAGATGAAGAGATAGTCTGCTGTCTTTCCTGCCTCGACAGTACCGAGCGAGTGACCATAGTAAGTCTCCGCATTACCGATCTTAGCCTTTGCGTCGATGTGACGGACGCAGCCATTGTGAGTATTCATCCAGTCTGAACCGTTGATCTGCTTTCCGTAAATGCCGTCCTCGAGAAGCATTGCTCCCACACGGTAGTTACCGGTCTTGGCAGCCTTTACAGTCACCTTTGCAACCACCTGACCGTCAGCAAGCTTCGCATTGACTGCGATACCGCAGGCATCAGCCTTCTTCTGGTCGTTGATCATAACCACGTTAGATCTGTAGTGCTCCGCATTGGTAGACTCATAAAGATAGTAGCCGTACACATAGTCAAGAATGATACTTGGGTTAGTAGGACCCTGGCCGCCCTTGCCTGAAACAAGGTCTGTCACCTTGAGCATACCTGTCGCCCAATCCCAAGCGAAATATGCGTAATCAGGATATGACGAAGTGTACTGGTAGTTATGCACAGCTACCTGAACGCACTCATCGTTGAAAGACTCGCTTTCCATAGCATCCTTGAGTCTGCTCATAAACTGAGAGCAGTAACCGCAGCCTGTTCCAGTGAACTGGATAGCCATTACGCGTGACTTGAAGTCTGTGCTTGAAGGATTAGGATCTGCAGGAGTCTCAGGGATCTTTACAGAAATCGCACTGATGGTTACAGGATCAGACACAAAAGTCTGGTAGCTTGCCCAGATCTCGTGGTCGCCTGGAACTGTCGAGAAATACTTGAAGTCCTCGATGTTCAAAGCAGTTGTACCCTCATAGAACACTACATCCGAAGTCACGGCAACACCGTCAAGAGTGACAGTGAGCGTAGCATAATCCTCACCGTCAGACTGGATAAGGGTCTTGTCGGCCTGGATCTTCAATACTCCTGAGAGTGAACCGCCGTTGTTCTCGCCACCGCAAGAGATAAGCATCACTGCTGCTGCGAGCAGTGATGCGAATTTCATAATCTTATTCATTTATTATCTGTTGATTTTACCGAATGTCTTCTCGACCTGCTCAGTCATAAAGGCGTCGAGATTCTTCTCTGTTGCAATAGTCACAGTCTCTACAGTCTTCACCTTTGCAACCTCGTTGAAGTCTGTCATAGAACCCACCTTGCGTACCATAGGAGCCTTTGCAGGTGTTCCGTCGAAGGTCATCATCTTGGCAGATACCTTCTCTGGAGCGACATTATTGAGATTAGACTTGGCACCGTTCCATCCCCTTGTGAGAGTGATTTCAGAGATTACCGGAGCAACGATCTCCACTGTACCCTGCATAATAGCGTCATCGCTGAAGCCGAGAGCATTCATATAGAGGAGAGTTCCGTTGTAGTCGATAGGCTTGATGACGATCTTGTTGCCGTCCTCAGAGATCTCAACCGGGAATCCAGGATACTCTGCAGTGGCCTCATAGATAGCCACCTGGCCACCGTTAGTCTCACCTACACCGCCGACATAGAATGCATAACCTGGCCAGTTGTGCATTGGCGGGATATAATATGTGCTGAAAGGAATGATTACAGAACCGTCAGCCTGAACCTCGAAGAACCACTTAGGTCCGAAGTCATAGATAAGCTGAGCTACGTCAACAGACACATAATCCCTTGCAACGAAGAGGTCGTATGGAGCATACCAGTCAAGACGTCCGCCTGTGCTGTAATAGTCGAAATCGAGGAAGCCTGTTCCAAGGAGACGGCTGTGTCCTCTGAGTCGATACTCCTCGAACATATCCGAAAGCATCTGAAGTTCCTCATACATTCCGTCAACGTCAGCCTTGTTTCCACCATAGATGGTGTATACTGAATCCGGCATAGGATAAGGAAGCTCAGGCATCTTTGAAGAGATTTCGATTCTTGACTTGTGAGTTACATTGTAATACTCGAAGTCACCGGTCTCCTCATCTACGATCTGCTTTGCACGAAGCTTTGCGCTTGCAGTCCACTCGCCTGAAAGCTTCTGAGCTACAGCGTCATAAGACGAAGCAGGACCGTTGCCCTCTGCGTATGGTGCAGCATAGTCAGCCCAACCTCTTGCAATACCGTTTGCAATCTCCTGGTCAGTAGGATCTACTGTATTGAATGTGTACTCGTCGTTGCATCCGTACACAGCCATACGTGTAACCTCACCGTCAAGTGTGTACACTGAGAAGTTGAGACCTTCCGGAGAGTTGATCTGTGCAAGCTCATCAGCAGTGAACGAGTAGTTGCCCTTGAGAAGGCTCTCGTAAGTCGCTTCCATATTGAACTGAAGCTGCCACTCTCTTGTATAGTTTACAGCATAGTAAGCACCTGCGATAGGCTGAACGTTACCGTTCTTGTCCTTGCCGGCCTTGATGTTGAATGATGCGAAGTATGGATCGTTAGCCTCGAGAGCGGTCACCTCGATCACAGGTCTTGGCTGAGTAGCCGCCTTTGTTCTGAACTCCTCGACAACAAACTTCTGGCTCTTTCCCTGAGGATCGCCCCAAGCGTTGATGAGGATTCTGTAACGGGTATCCTTGTTGAGAGGCTCTGTGAACATAGATGTCGCATTGATCTCCATAGTGCCCATACCCATAGTGGCACCCTCATAGTAACCACCTACCGAAGCGATGAACCACTGAACGTTCTCCTCGCCGCCGCAGAGGTCTGCCAATGTATTGTATGTAGCGTCATCCATAATCATATAGACGTACATATACACGTTGTCATCCGGCTCGAAGTAGATCTTTGCATCAAGTGGAGTGATATCGTATACGTCCACATTGAAGTCTGCCTGAAGTTCCTCAGGAGCCTTCATCTTGAACTCTACCTTCTGGAACTCACCGGTCCACTGAGCTGTGTTCCAGTCATACAAAGGAATGATGTATGAAGGATACCAACCGGAAATACCGATCTCCTGCTCGATCTCCTCCTTAGACGCACCCCATCTGAACTCTCCTACGAGGAAGAGACCAGGCTCGTTAGGGAAGATATCCTCGTGAATGTCGAGTTCCTCACCGTCAACGATCTCATAGAGGTTGTCAGTGTTGTACACCATTGTAGAGTCATTCTTGATGTAACGGCCTCCGATGTTACCGTTCTGGATAAGGCGGGCAACGTCAGTTGTACCGTAAAGCTTTGTAGCCTTGTTGTATGTAGCAAGGCTGGTGTAACCGTAACGAAGCACGTGACCAGCCTCCTTCACCTTCTCAGGAACTGTAACGTGTACCTTGAAGCCGTCATAGTAAGTCTCGACGATCTTCACAGTCTCGTCGAAAGTATACTTCTTTGTAGTGAACTCAAGTGAAATTCTCTCAGAGAACTCGCCGTTTGAAAGTCCTGCGACAGCATAAAGGTTATAATGAGTATCCTGAACGACACCCTCAGAGATTCTGAGAATCTGTCCAGGCTCTACTGCCACAGCTGTACCTGTCTTTTTAAGCACAGCATCAGACACAAGCATAGCCTCCTCGGAAATGACGTAATACATCTCCACAGAGTTCGGAGCAGTTACGCGAACATCAACATAATCCGCTCCCACTTCCTTGATAGAAAGCGAAAAGTCGCCGACTCCCTCCTTCTGGCATCCTACGAAAGAAAGGCAGAATGCAAAAAGTGTAGCCCAAAACGACACTTTAAGTAACTTTTTCATTTAAATTTATTGGTTTTGATTAATAATTGTCACTACATAAAAGTGTATCGGGGCAAAGATAAACTTTTTTCGTTATTTTACAATCATA
>JAFYXE010000061.1 GCA_017546275.1 Bacteroidales bacterium
AATAGAGAGATAATATCTCTGAAACTCCAAAACAACTCTCTGAGAATCGAAAAATTGAAGAAGGATACCGAAAATCTCGATATCCTTCTCTTACTTAAATGTCAGCCACTTTACAGAGTGGCACCTTTTTCAGTGCCCTCCTGTAACAGCCGACATCTTTTTTTATGTTATAAGCCGCTTACTTTGCGATCCTGTATCTGTTGAATGTAAGGGAATCAATCGGAATTTCCTTGTAGACCATATCGAAGCCGCCGCCGCAGTTGCCGTCGCACTCCTCGTAGAAGAAGGCAATATTGCCGTTTTCCTGCTGGATCATTGTAGAATATGCTGAAGGATACTCTGAGACCTGATATGGGTCTTCCCAATCTGCTGCGAAAAGTGCTGGTGTAAGTGTTGAAGCATCAGCCGGAAGTTCCTTGTAGTAAACACCGACATATCTTCGGTCCGGTCCGAGAGGGACTGACTGGAAAGCCACGTGGACTTTTGCCTTGTCTTCCTTACGGATTAATGGAAGTATAAGGATCTCACCGTTGCAAGCGTTCTCTACTGCTGTACATCCGTTGTTTTCCTCACCTGAGAATGCCACCTCACCCCACGAACCCTCTGCTGTAGCGACATCAGTGAATGAGTAGATGTTGAAGAGCCTTCCGCCATATGCGCGTGAGCTGAGCACTACCCTACCGTCAGGAAGCTCCTCGCACTTAGGTTCGTCACCACCGGCTGCAGGAAGTTCGTTGATGCTTCCGAGCGGATGCCACGTGCGGCCGAAGTCGTCACTATAGATGACTCTGTTGCCGTTTGGTCTTGCACACATCGCAGCATAGAGACGATAGTAGCTGCCGACCTTTACCTGACGGCTCTGGCAGATCTTGCCTGATCCGATGAAGCAGCTCTCGATGCAGCCGTGCTCGCTCGAGTCAAAGAGCGAATAGATTGGCTCTGTCATCTCTTCCCACTGCGCCCAAGTCTTTCCGTTGTCATAGCTTCTGAGGACAGCAATCCTGTTAGGGTTCTGACGTGTTGTAGTAGGCTTCCAATAAACAGTCTCGCCACAAACCATTATGACGAGGATCTCATCGCTTTCTCTGTCAGCAACGATTGCAGCGTCACCGAAACCGCAGTCAACGGCTCCGGAAACTCCCGTTCCCTCGATAAGGGCAAACTCCTCGCTCCAGGTCGCACCGTTGTCAGCTGATGTTCTTCCGTGGATGTCCACGCGGCCGAATCCAATGTCACCACCGCAGTGTCTGTAATCCGAAAGTGCAAGCATTGATCCGTCAGAAAGTGTTGCAATCGCAGGGATGCGGTAAGGGATCTTTGCATCTGCCTCTGTAATGAAGAGTGAATGCTCGCTCAGTTGCGCAGGCTGTCTGCAGCAGCCGCTGAGGGCCACTGCAGATGCAAGCACAGCAATAATAGTCTTAAATGTTCTCATAGGTATCTTATTGATTACTTTTTATGCCAAAGCTGCTCAGGCTTGAACGGTACACGCGTGCCGTCTTCGAGGATGAAACCTGCCTCAAGGATTCCGCCGCCCTGGTCGAAATACTTCATACTGATTGGATGGAATCCCTTTCTGAGGGCTGCCTGACCTGTCTTTTCAGATCGTGAGTGGAGTCCGTCGTTGAGGACAACCTCCTGGCCGGCAACTGACATTATGGCGCCGTCGTCTGTATACGCATAGAAAGACCAGATGCCGTCCTGAGGAATCTCAAGATAACCCTCGACAACAAGTCCTATATCGTTCTTCGGCTGGACAGGATAACCCATAACAGGGCTTACATATTCCTCATCCCAGCCTTCCTGAGGGATCTCGTCACACATTGTATAAGTTCCGTTGAACCAGCGGACAAGAAGACCTGGCTCCAGTCCGTCTACCTGCACAGGCTCTGCATAGTCAACCGACTTAAACACAGCCACAGCTGTCTCGCCTCCGATGCCAGTAGAGGTAAACTGTCTGAACTTGAAGGTACAGTCGCTGTCGATCACGATCGGCTCTGTATAAACCTGTGAGTCAATAGTAGGAACCGTTCCGTCTACAGTATATCGAACTACAATCTCGTCAAAAGCCTTAGTCACTGAAACAACTGCAGAATCTATGAACACATTTTGGTCATAGATGCCGTCAAGATCGGGCATACGGTAGTTCCAGCCTTCCGCATCAAGCTTTCTCAGATGGGTAATCACTCTTGAAAGGAAGCCAGCCTCATCGCGAGACGAAGGATCGGACCAGTTAAGTTCGCTGATTGCGAACATTCTTGGGAAATATCTGTGGCCGGCTGCCTCGAATGACGCCACCCACTCTGTCCAGAGATTACCGTGGCTACCAAGAACCTGGTCCTCGAAAGGCTTGAGGATCTCGTCTATCGGTTCATACCTGTAGACCTTCATAAGCGAGTTCCTGTTCTGATCGACATCCATATAATAGTACTCATTTGGACAGAGGATAATCTTGTTACCGTTCTCTGCTGCATTCTTCTTGGTGGCTGGAGACCACGATCTCCACCATTCCACAACTGCGCTTCCAGAAAGACTTGACTTTGCAGCAATCTCGTCCCATCCGATCATGGTCTTGCCATTCTCCAAGAAGAAGTTCTCAAGTTCCTTCACGAACCAATCCTGAAGATCAGACTCGTCAGCAAGGCTATATTCTGCCTTTCTTGCCTGACACTTAGGACACGCTATCCAATGCGACTTCTCAACTTCGTCAGCACCAAGGTGTACGTAGTCATATGGGAAAAGTTCGAAGATCTCGCTATAGACTGTCTTGGCGAACTCAAGTGTCTGGTCGTTGCCCGGACAGAGCGGAACAGAGAAGTCCTTGCCCCACGAAGCTGTACCCTTGCAGCAAAGATGCGGGAAACTCTCGATGATCTTGAGAGAGTGTCCAGGCATATCTACCTCTGGAATCACATCGATTCCCAGGGAAGCTGCAAATGCTACTACCTCACGAATGTCGTCCTGAGTATAGTATCCTCCATAAAGTGTATTGCCATCCTTCTGAATAAGTCTGTCAGCAGGAAGAACGCTTGTAAGATCATTGTTCTTCTCGACGCGTCCTGCAAGGTCAATGTCGTGGTTGTGAGTGAGAGGATCGCGGAATCCGCCCCTGAGTGTCAGTTCAGGATAAGCCTTGATTTCCACTCTCCAACCCTGATCGTCTGTAAGATGCCAGTGGAACTTATTGAACTTGTATTGAGCCATCTTGGCGATGATCTTCTTGACCTCTTCCTTTGTGAAGAAATGTCTTGAAACGTCAAGCATAAATCCCCTCCACTCAAACCTTGGAGAGTCCTGTATCTTCATATATGGCACAGAATTGCCGTCCACTGACTGACCGAGGGTTGCTACAGCTGCAACAGCCGCCGGATATGAGGCAGCCTTGACGCTGATACCCTTCCTGGTCACCGAAAGGACATATCCTCCGTCCTGATATGATGGATCTATTGCGAATGTGATGTCCGCATCAGTTCCGACCAGCATATCAGCCTGTCCGGCAGATGCCAGATTCATATTGATGAAATCCTCCAGAGCAAGAAGCGAGCTGTCCTGGCATGCTACTGTGTATGCTGAAGCAAGTTCATAATGACCTGAGCCCATCTGCACCTTTGAAGGCATAGGGATGATTTCAGGCTGCGCGTTTCTTGCGCAAGAGCACAATGCCACTGCAAAAGCAAGGGATAAAAAGATTCTTTTCATTAGTTAGGAAGTATATAGAAATTAAACGAGAAATCTTCATTGCTCCAGCCGGTCCTTGAGGCGTCTGTCCTCTGTCCCCAGCTGTCATATCCGCCGACTCCTGTCTGGAATCCGTCGATGCAGAACTCGACGTAGTCACGAGGCACGATGTCGTTGATATGGTGCTGACGGCGGCGGTTGTTCTTTGCCTGGGCAGGATCGTGTACCTCCTCAGCGTGGAGATTATCCCACTGGTAGTCGTGCTGTATCGCTTCCTCTGAGTCGAAGTCCTCGACGCTGTTGCGGAGAGCATTGAACTCGAAGTTGTCACCCTTGACAGTCAGAGCACCGAAGTCAACCCAGCGACAGTCTACGTGGTGACCGTTTTCCTGAGGACGTACATAAGCCACATAAGACTCGGTTGCCGATGTCTCCCATATGCCGAGTCTCGCACCTGCCTTTCTGTCCCAGTATGTCTCCTGAGGTCCACGACCATAGTATGTATAGTTCTCGGCAGAGAGCGGAAGCCTCATCCTGAAGCCCACACGAGGCACCTCTATCGGACGCTCCGATGCAACTCCCTTGAAGTCAGCCGACACCTTGACAACACCGTCTGCCTGCATATGATAACATACATTATAGATATTGCCTGTAGGAAGAGTGTAGACGATATCAAGCTTTGCACCATCAGCCTCTGACGATGCTGATGCGACTGCATTGAACTCGTTTGAAGCAGTCTTGTATGCCTGAGTTCTTACCGGCCATCCGTTTCCGTAGTCATTGTCGTTCGGAGCTCTCCAGAAGTTTGGTCTGATACCGAATCCGTCTGCGAGCATCTCCACACCCTTTACCTTGTATGAAGTGACATATCCCTTCTCCTTGTCATAAACCAGCTGCGCTGCTGCAGACCTGAGAGCGATCGCATTACCTTCCTCTGCCACATCGCATATTCCCTTTGCTGGAGCGACAGCCACTACTGCAGGAGCCTGGAGGCAGAACTGCTCGGTTGCGATTATATGTCCCTTCTCAAGAAGCGGAGTCGCTGCCTTAGTAACGAGGTCGAAATTGATATGGTAACCGACTCCGGCCTTCATCTTAGGGAGTTTCACTGTAAAATCCTCACCTGTCTGTGCAGGAGTATTGAAATGCATCACGCCGGTCTTTACAGGCTTGCCATCTGCAAGGACAGTATACTTGAGGTCATAACCTGAGAGGTCATTGAAGTAGAATCGGTTGAAGATGTTGAAGCGTCCTGATGCAGGATCCTCTGAAGTGAACTTGATGTCCTGATATACATATTTCACCTCGAGGAGACCCGGATGCGGCTCGCGGTCCGGTCCGATCAAACCGTTGCAGACGAAGTTACCGTCGCTTGGCATGTTCTCACCGAAGTCGCCGCCATACGCCCAGAAGAGGAAGTTGCCGTCTGCGTCATACTTTGCAAGCGCCTGATCCACCCAGTCCCAGATGAATCCTCCCTGGAGGTGCTCATACTTATAGATCTGCTCCCACTGAAGATCAAGCGAACCGGTCGAGTTACCCATAGAGTGGCAGTACTCTGACGGACATACCGGACGACCAGGGTTGTTCTCTCCCATCTTTCTGAACCAGTCAGTAGAAGGATACTGAGGAACTATCATGTCTGTATTCCACTCGAACTCGGCTCTTTCGTAACATACCGGACGGTTCATACCGCCTTTCTCGAGAGCCTTGAGTTCCTCGTATGCCCTATAGAAATTGTATCCGTTTCCGCCCTCGTTTCCAAGAGAAAGGATGGATACGCAGGCGTAGTTTCTTGTACGGAAATACATGTTGCGGATGCGGTAGATATGGTTCGCATACCACTCAGGCTTATTTCCGAGAGTCCTTGTGAGGTCGTAGAACATACCATGGCTCTCAACATTAGCCTCGCTGTATACATAGAATCCGAGGCTGTCGCAAAGTTCATAGAACATCTTCGGCTGAGGATAATGCGATGTCCTGATGCCGTTGATGTTGTTTTCCTTCATCAGCTTGAGGTCCTGGAGCATCCTCTCACGTGAAACATAGTGACCTGTATAAGGATCTGTCTCGTGGAGGTTGACACCCTTGAACTTGACTGGAGCACCGTTGACCAGGAAGAGGCCGTCCTTGATCTCGAAACGGCGGAATCCGACGTTGAATGTGGTATATTCACCGTCTACACACAGACGCAGGCTGTAAAGTTCAGGCTGCTCTGCCGACCACTGGCGTGCATTCTTCACCACACCTTCCATATCAAGCGAGCCTCCTGCCATCACTGCACCACCCGCAAGGACTACCGATCCATCCTTGTCGTAAAGCTCGTATGATACCGGAACCCTGAGCTGAGGATTTCCTGTGCACTCAAGGCGGAAGACTCCGTCTGTGCACGACTCGTCAAGCGATGATATGAGGTTGAAGTCAAACCTTGTATCCCTCTTCTCCGATGAAAGATATACATCCCTTTCAAGTCCGCTGATGCGGAAGAAGTCCATACACTCCAGATATGAACCTGTAGAATACCTATAGATCTTGATTACCACCTCATTTGATCCGTCTGTGAGGTATTTTGTGATGTTGAAACGGACAAGATCCTTCGAATCCTCATTGTATCCGACCATATTACCGTTCACATGGACATATACTCCAGACTTTGCTCCTGCGAGGTTGAGATAGATTTGACGTCCTGCCCAATCCTGCGGAAGATCAAAGGTGCGGCGATAGATTCCGACCGGATTTTCCTCTGGAACGAAAGGAGGCTGAGGATTCCATGTGGCAAATTCGAAATCCGTGTTTACATAGACGGGGATTCCATATCCCTGCATCTCCCAGTTTCCCGGAACCTTGATCTGGCTCCACTGCTGAGGAAGCTGCGCCTCTGCGTCGGCATACTTGAAATCCCAGATTCCGTTAAGACTCTGATATGAGTCGTTAAAGATAAGTTCTGTCCTTTCTGTCTCAGCATTAACCGAGAACACGTCCAGATCCTTCCACTCAGGCACCTGAGCGAAGGAGCCTGTCGCCAGCATCAGCGCCGGCAAAATAAGACCAAAATGCTTCATTTATATAAAGATTACCTATAAATGCAAAATTAGCAACTTTTCACCATAAAATCTAAAGATTTTAGCGTTTCGGGGCATTGTTGTCAATCATTTTCAAAATACTAAAAGATTATGTATATTTGTATGTTTTAACTTATGCATAAGCATAACAAGATATGTCAATCAAAACAAACAATCCCTGTATTCATCCTCAGCAGGGTGATACCTTTCAATGAAAACAAAAACTCTTAAAGATATGAACAAAGAACTTAAGATCGTCGGCAACCCTATGCCTGATATGCCGTGGGAAGAGCGTCCGGAAGGATGCAAGAACGTAATGTGGAGATATTCTGGAAACCCTGTGATTCCACGCAATCTCCTACCTAACTCAAACAGCATCTTCAACTCTGCAGTGGTTCCTTTCGAGGACGGTTATGCCGGAGTGTTCCGCGTTGACGACACAAACATCCGTATGACTCTTCACGTAGGTTTCTCAAAGGATGGTATCAACTGGGAGCTTAATCCTGAGACACTCAAGTTCGACTGCGACATCCCTGAGGTTGGAGAGTGGGTATACGGATACGACCCACGCGTGTGCAAGATCGACGACAAGTACTATGTGACCTGGTGCAACGGCTACCACGGCCCTACCATCGGAGTTGCATGGACAAAGGATTTCAAGACCTTCCACCAGCTTGAGAACGCATTCCTCCCTTACAACCGTAACGGTGTGATGTTCCCACGCAAGATCAACGGTAATTACGCCCTCCTTTCACGTCCATCAGACACAGGTCACACACCATTCGGCGACATCTTCTACTCGGAGTCACCTGACCTTGAGTTCTGGGGCAGACACCGCTTCGTGATGGGACCGTCTGATTTCGAGGACAGCGCTTGGCAGTGCTGCAAGGTGGGTGCAGGTCCTATTCCTATCGAGACTTCAGAGGGATGGCTTATGTTCTATCACGGTGTACACCGCACCTGCCAGGGATATAACTACTCGTTTGGTGCAGCCCTGCTTGACCTCGAGCAGCCTTGGAAGGTGATCGCACGCACAGGTCCTTACCTCCTCCACCCTGAGACACTTTACGAGTGCACAGGAGATGTTCCTAACGTATGCTTCCCTTGCGCAGCACTCCACGATCCTGAGACAGGCCGCATCGCCGTTTACTACGGAGCTGCCGACACAGTTGTCGGAGTTGCATTCGGATACATCGACGAAATCATCGAATTCATTAAGAAGACTTCAATCGTAAAATAATGAGATTAACACGACTTCTGGTCTATGTTCTGCTCTTGCCGGCTACGCTCATCCATGCCGGTGAGAGCAGAATTATTGACTATGTAAACCCATTTATCGGCACCAGCAACTTCGGCACGACCAATCCGGGAGCGATCTGCCCTAATGGAATGATGTCCGTGACCCCGTTCAATGTAATGGGTTCAGACACAAACGTATGGGACAAGGACAGCAGATGGTGGAGCACACCGTATTCTTCCGACAACAGTTTCTTCACAGGCTTCTCCCACATCAACCTCAGCGGAGTGGGCTGTCCGGAGGTGGGACTTGCGCTCACTATGCCTACAGCCGGCGCCCTGAATGTGGACTACCATATGTATGGATCAGAGGCTGTTGCAGAGACTGCAAGACCTGGATATTACGGATGCGAACTGGTCGCATACGGCATCAAGGCCGAGGCCAGCGCCACCACCCGCACATCCATCGAGCGTTACACCTTTCCTAAAGGTCAGGGCAACATCCTCGTCAACTTCGGCGACGGCCTCACCAACGAGAGCGGAGCCTGGCTCCGCAAGATCAGCGAGACCGAGATCGAAGGAATGAGGCTAGCCGGCACATTCTGCTACAATCCGCAGGCTGTGTTCCCTGTCTATTTCGCCATTCGCATCAACAAGGTCCCTTCGAAGGGCGGCTTCTGGAAGAAGCAGCCGCTTCTCACCGGAGTGGAGGCAGAGTGGACACCGGACGACGGCACATACAAGATCTACCAGCGTTACGGCCGTGAGATCGCCGGCGACGAGATCGGATACTGGTTCTCTTTCGAGACTGCTGAGGGCGAGGCCGTGGAACTCCAGATGGGAGTTTCGTTCGTCAGCTGCGAGAACGCGTGGGAGAATCTTGAGGCTGAGCAGGCACGTCTTCAGCCGGGAGTCTCGAACTTCGAGGCCGTACGTGCGGAAGCAGAGGCTGCCTGGGAGGCAGATCTCGGACGCATCAAGGTGGAGGGCGGTTCAGAGCGCGACAAGGAAGTGTTCTACTCTGCTCTTTACCACGCTCTCATCCACCCTAGCATCCTCAACGACGTAAACGGAGAGTACCCTCTTATGGAGAACGACGGTGTCGGCCGCGTACCTTCGGGACAGAACCGCTATAGCGTGTTCTCGTTGTGGGACACATACCGCAACCTTCATCAGCTGATGACTCTCGTATATCCTGAAAGACAGATGGATATGGTCCGCTCTATGATCGACATCTATAGGGAATGGGGCTGGATGCCTAAGTGGGAACTCTTTGGCCGTGAGACATTTACAATGGAGGGAGACCCTTCTATTCCGGTGATTGCAGACACTTGGCTCAAAGGCCTCCGCGACTTCGACATCGAGACCGCATATGCGGCATTCGTGAAGTCAGCCACTACTCCTGGCGCAGACAACCTTATGCGTCCGGACATCGATCCATACCTTGAGAAGGGCTATGTCCCTCTCGGCTTCTACTCGGCTGACGCTTCGGGAGACAACTCTGTGTCACACGCTCTCGAGTACTACATCGCAGACTATGCGCTGTCGCTTCTCGCCGCCGACCTCGGCTACGCCGATGACGCCGCGAAGTTCCGCGCCCAGTCTCTCCAGTACAAGCATTATTACTGTCCGACATTCGGCACGCTCAGACCTCTGAACGCAGACGGCACCTTCCTCGAACCGTTCAACCCGCGTCAGGGCGAGAACTTCGAGCCGGTACCTGGCTTCCACGAAGGAAGCGCCTGGAACTACACCTTCTACGTCCCTCACGATGTGCTCGGCCTCGCCAAGCTTATGGGAGGACGCAAGGCGTTCGTGAACAAGCTCCAGAAGGTATTCGACGAGGGCCTCTACGATCCTGCGAACGAGCCGGACATTGCATACCCATACCTCTTCAGCTACTTCAAGGGTGAAGAATGGAGAACCGCCAAGATCGTTTCCGAGCTTCTTGACAAGCACTACACCACCCGTCCGGACGGAATTCCGGGCAACGACGACACCGGCACGATGTCGGCGTGGGCGGTATTCTCGATGATGGGCTTCTATCCTGACTGCCCTGGCGATCCTTCATACACCCTTACCGTTCCGCGCTTCGACCGCGTCGAGATCACCCTCGACCCGGCCTTCTGCAACGGCAACGACAGGCTCGTCATCACCAAGACAGCAAAGATGAAGGGCAGAATCAGCCACAAAGACCTCGTCAGCGGCAGGCTCCCCGTGAAATAGATTCCACTGAACCTCAGCCACTTACGCAACCTGCGTGCTCCCCTTTGGCGGCACGCATATTACATAAAGAGTTGATAACCACCATTTTATGAAACACGCTAAAATATTACTCGCAGCATTGATCCTGGCAGGATGTTCAGCCCAGAGCAATGTTGACAACTTCACGGAACTTGTAGATATGAAGATCGGAACAGGCGGACACGGACACGTGTTCGTGGGAGCGAACGTTCCTTTCGGTCTCGTCCAGCTCGGACCGACCAGCATCCCGCAGGAGTGGGACTGGTGCTCGGGCTATCACCACAGTGACTCGACTGTGATCGGATTCTCGCACACCCACCTCAGCGGTACCGGCATCGGTGACCTCTTCGACATCACAGTGATGCCTGTAACAGGAGAGGACCTCACTTTCGCCCGCGGTACAGAGGACGACCAGGCGAGCGGTCTCTGGTCATATGCAGACCGCACAAAGGAGGTTGCGAAGCCAGGTTACTACAGCGTTCCGCTTACACGTTACGGAATCACAGCCGAGCTTACAGCCACCAACCGCGTAGGTCTCCACAGATATACTTTCCCTCAGTCTGATGATGCGGGTATCGTGATCGACCTCCTCAACGGAGGCTGCTGGGACAGACCGGTAGAGACATACATCGAAGCTTGCGGAGACAATGCAGTGAAGGGTTACCGCTACTCAAGCGGCTGGGCAAACGCTCAGAGGATCTACTTCTATGCGGAGTTCTCGAAGCCGTTCAGCGATCTTCACGTACACAGCGTGAATTATATGCCTCTTTACGCAAAGGCGGACTTCGACACAGAGAAGGGTGAGCAGATCCTTATGAAGGTCGCTCTTTCACCTGTAAGTATGGAGGGCGCATATGCAAATATGCAGGCTGAACTCCAGGGCTGGGACTTCGAGGCAACTGCAAAGGCTGCTGACAAGGCGTGGAACGAGGAACTCTCGAAGATCAGCGTGAAGAGCGCCGACAAGACAGACCTCAAGGTGTTCTACACCGCACTCTATCACGCGATGATCGCTCCTGCGACATTCTGCGACGTGGACGGAAGCTACAGAGGCGCTGACGGAGAGATCTACAGCGACCCTGGCTACAGCACATACACAACATTCTCACTCTGGGACACTTACAGAGCGGCTATGCCTCTCTACAGCATCTTCCAGACTGAGCGTTACACTGACTTCATCAACACTATGCTTGCCATCTACAAGGAGCAGGGCAAGCTTCCTGTATGGCATCTCCACGGATGCGAGACCGACTGTATGGTCGGCAACCCAGGCATCCCGCCTGTGGCTGACGCGATCGTGAAGGGTCTCGAGGGCTTCGACTACGAACTCGCGTTCGAGGCTATGAAAGCATCCGCTCTCAGACCTGACAGAGGCCAGGAGCATAGAATGAAATACGGCTACATCCCTTGCGACCTCTTCGGAGAGTCTGTCGCTTACGACCTCGAGTATGCTCTTGCAGACGGCGCTCTTGCAAACGCAGCCAAGGTTCTCGGCAAGGAGGCTGACTACCAGCACTTCCTCAACAGAAGCAAGTCATATGTAAGCCTGTTTGACCAGGAACTCAGATTCCTCAGAGGCAAGGACAGCAAGGGCAGATTCCGCAAGGAATACAGCCCGTTCGCTTCGACTCACCGTGCTGACGACTACTGCGAGGGCAACGGCTGGCAGTACACCTGGCTTGTACCTCACGACTTCAGAGGTCTCGTAAGCTGCTTCGGCACAAAGGAGGCCTTCCTCGGCAAGCTCGACTCCCTCTTCACAGTGTCTTCTGTAATCGAGGGCGCAGAGACTTCACCTGACATCTCAGGTCTCATCGGCCAGTATGCACACGGCAACGAGCCAAGCCACCACATCCTCTATTTCTACACTATGGCAGGTCAGCCTTGGAAGACTGCAGACAAGGTGCGCGAGGTGCTCGGCACACTCTACAGCGCAAATCCGGACGGTCTTTCAGGAAACGAGGACGTAGGCCAGATGTCATCTTGGTACATCCTCTCGTCACTCGGATTCTACGAGGTGGAGCCAGCATCGGGCCGCTACTGGTTCGGTACTCCTCTCTTTGACAGCGCTGAAATCCAGGTTGCAGGAGGCACATTCAAGGTGGTTGCTGAGAACAACAGCAAGGAGAACCGCTACATCCAGAGCATCACCCTCAACGGAAAGGCATATACAAAGGGCTATATCGAGCATAAGGACATCGCCGCAGGCGGAGAGCTCGTCCTCAGGATGGGCTCGGAGCCGAAGGTATGGTACTGCGCAAACGAGCCTGAGGAGTATATGGACCAGCGTCCCCTTCCCGAGGACCGTCTCTTCGTGTCCGAGGCAGTGGAGGCTGAGATCGAGAAGGTTACAGCAATGCTCGAGAACCCACGTCTGAAGTGGATGTTCGCAAACTGCTACCCTAACACTCTCGACACTACTGTCCACCCTGTGGAGAGCAAGGACGGACAGCCTGACACATTCGTTTACACAGGCGACATCCCTGCTATGTGGCTCCGCGATTCAGGTGCACAGGTATGGCCATATGTCCGCTATGTGAACGAGGACGCGGCTCTCAAGGAAATGATCGCCGGCGTGATCAACAGACAGTTCAAATGCATCTGCATCGACCCATATGCCAACGCATTCAACGTAGAGCCGGTAGGCGCAGCAAACAGCACCGACTGGCCGGAGGCGAATCCGTATGTGTTCGAGCGCAAATGGGAAATCGACTCTCACTGCTACCCTATCCGTCTCGCCTACGAATACTGGAAGACCAGCGGAGACGCATCTGTGTTCGGAGACATCTGGAAGGAGGCTATGGGCAAGATCCTGGCTACACTCAAGGAGCAGCAGCGCAAGGAGGGGCACGGCAGCTATGTGTTCCTTCGTACGACAGACAGACAGCTCGACACTAAATGTGTAGTGGGAAGAGGTAACCCGGTGAATCCTGTAGGACTCATCGCATCTTCTTTCCGTCCGTCTGACGACGCTACTACATTCGAATTTCTCGTTCCATCCAACTTTATGGCTGTCAGCGCATTGCGCAAGGCTGCCGAGATCCTCACAGAGGTGAACGGCGAGGCCGAGATGGCCAATGAGTGCCTCGCACTCGCTGCGGAAGTGGAGCAGGCTCTCAAGGAGTATGCAGTGGTTGAGCATCCTGAATTCGGAAAGATCTATGCATTCGAGGTGGACGGCTTC
>JAFYXE010000062.1 GCA_017546275.1 Bacteroidales bacterium
GGTGAGACTGGAATTTCAGAGATGGCAGTGAAGGGTGCATTCGCACTTATGAACGGTCCGCAATTCATTCAGTATCTGAAGGATGCGGGTAATAATGCCTTTGCTTTGAATCCTGCTTATTCGTATGGCTACACCGGTGAACAGATTGCTGCTATGGTGGCGGATCCGAGCGGAAAGACAAGCACAAACTGGAATGATTATGTGTTCGGATGTGCTTTCCAGCATAACCATCAGGTGAGCCTGACTGCAGGAAGCGAGAAGACGCAGATCTATTTGGGCTTGGGTTATGCGGATACGGACGGTATAGTGACCGGATCGTATTTCAAGCGTTATTCAGGCCGAGTGAATGTGGACCACAGGGTGAATGACTGGCTGAAGGTGGGAGTGAGACAGATGGTGTCGTTCACTGATACCAGAGGTCACAGCGACCAGACCAATCAGGCCCAGGGAATGGGCTATGCGACTCCGCTTGGAGTTCTGACCCAGAGTGACCCTACTGCGAAGCCTCTCAATGATGACGGCACTTGGAATGAATACGTCAGCTGGAGCGGCCAGACCGGTAATCCTCATCTGATATTTGCCAGTGACACCCAGTATAACAAGGCGACTATGATGAGGAGTCTTTCGAACTTGGATCTCGAACTGAAGTTCGCAGATTTTCTCAGTCTCGTGAACACTTTCGGTTACGATTACATCGACAACAAGCAGTATCTGTGGTGGGCTCCGTCTTCGATCGACGGTGCGGCGCTCAACGGCTTGAGTGCGGTGTATGTGTTTCAGACAGACGACCTTGTCAACTCTACTCTGATGAAGTACAAGGGTACTTACGGCCAGAACGTCGTCTCTGCGATGGCTGGTATGGAGGTGGCCGATCACAGGGTCAAGTATACATATGCGGGAGCGAACAACTATCCGAACGATAAGCTCAACGCTCTGTCTGTGGGACAGATGAACGGCGTCGGTGGCGCTTCCGACAGGTCGTTTATGATGTCTTTCCTTGCCAACGTCAACTATGACTACGGAGACCGGTACTATGCTTCCGCATCGTACCGTCGCGACGGATCGTCGCGCCTTGGACCAGACAGCCGCTGGGCGGACTTCTGGTCCGTCTCCGCCGCCTGGCGTCTCAGCAATGAACCGTTTATGGCTTCGGTATCGCGTCTTTTCTCTGATTTCAAGATAAAGGTGTCTTATGGTACCAACGGTAATCTTCCGGCGGAGTATTATGCTTATCAAGGCCTGTATTCGGCAAGCGGAGGCTACGGCACTTCTTCGGGAATCTTCTGGAACAATCCGGAGAACGACAACCTTGGCTGGGAGAAGTCCCGCAATTTCAATGTGGGTTTCGACTGGAGTCTGTATCACAGGATCGACATAGCCTTGGAGTATTATAACAAATACACCAGTTCGCTGATATTCGATATGCCGGCGTCTGCGGTGACAGGCTTCAGCAGTTATACTTCAAATGTCGGAAACCTTCTCAATGACGGTGTCGAGTTTGAGTTGAGTTCGCAGAATATCACTCTCAGGAACTTCACCTGGTCGACAGATTTCAATTTTACTTGGCAGCGTTCGATAGTGAAGAATCTGCCTAACGGAGGAGCGGACATTCCATATGGCGACGGCAGTATGTACATCCACAGGGAGGGTGCTTCGATGTACTCGTTCTATCTTCCGGTGTGGAAGGGTGTGAATCCTGAAAACGGCCTTGGAGAGTTCTGGGTCAATCCTGAAGATCACTCGCAGGGTGTTACGAACTATTATTCAGAGGCGAACAATACGATAGTCGGAAAGGCGATTCCGGACTTCATCGGAGGTCTTGCCAACACCTTCTCATTTTTTGACGGACTGATGGATCTTTCGTTCCTGATCTCCTACCAGTTCGGCGGATCGCTCTTCGATTATCCGGGCTACTTCACTCACAGTGACGGTTTCCGAGCAGCTTCTATGAATGCCTCTGCTGAGGCCGCGGACTACTGGACTCCGCAGAATACGGATGCGAAGTATCCGAAGCCGATTATGAACAATCCTTACAGATGGGACCGATTCTCAAGCAGGCTGATCAAGTCTACAGACAACATCAGGGTGCGTGAAATCGTCCTTGGATTCAATGTCCCTGTGGAGATGACTCTCCAGGCTCTGAGGGTCTATCTCAAGACCACAAATCCGTTCATCATCTGGTCAGCAACTCCGGGAATCGATCCTGACGTAGCAATAAACGGCTACAGGACAGTGGATGTTCCGGTGACAAGGGCGATGATCTTTGGAGTCAATTTAACATTCTGATATATAATGATATAGTTATGAAATCGTTTAGATATATTATACCGGTCGCACTGCTTCTTGCAGCCTGTGAGGCTCTGGATCAGGAGCCTTCGACATCTGTGACAACAGACACTGCGATAACGAGCGTCGAGGACCTTGCGAACGCTGTGAACGGAGCCTATTATGTGGCGACATACGGCACGCTTCTGACTGTCGCGTCGGAGATGTCCATCTATGCCGACCTTGTGGGCCCGGATTCCTATCAGCCGGCATCTTCGGGTCAGAGTGCTACCAGACTTGCGCAGTTTTCGATGACTCCGGCGGATACATACAACATTTACTTCTATCTGTATGCGGCTATCGCGAGCGTGAACAATGCTCTGGAGAAGGCGCAGCAGCTGGAAGATCAGGAGGCGGCGGCTCCGTATGTGGCCGAACTTTATGCGATGCGCGGCCTTTTCCACTTCCACCTGGCGACGTATTTTGCACCTCTTCCGACTTCCGGAAGTGCCAACAAAATGGGTCTTGTGCTGTCGGATAAGGTGTTTGAAATCAATTATATAGGTCAGCGTGCCTCTCTCGCGGATACCTATGCATTCATCATCAGCGACTTCACTAAGGCGATAGATTCCGGACTGAACCAGGAGAGGAATGCGGGTCATCTGAACTATTGGGCGGCTCTGGCTTTACGAGCCCGTGCGAACCTTTACAACGGCGACTGGGATGCTGCTCTGGAGGATGCGGAGGAGGTTATCGAGAACTCTCCATATTCCCTCTATACCATCGACAATTATACGAAGGTCTGGTCGGTGACCGGAGCTGATGAGATGCTGATGGAGTATCTTCAGACCGATACGTACAATGCCCAGCGATATGCACCGGGTTACTACACTTCTCCTCGCGGCTACTCGGAGTACGGAGTCTCGCCTGAGTTCTATGCGTGGCTGACTCAGAACCCGGCAGATGTGCGTTCGCAGATGGCGGCAGCATTGACAGAGGCTCCCGGAGGAGATCCAGATTACAATACGGGTTATTATCCGTTGAAGTATCCGGGCAATGCAGGTGCGTCCGTTCCGGCCTATGTGAATAACATCAAGGTGGTCCGTCTTGCTGAAGTGTACCTTGTCGCTGCGGAGGCTGCGCTCAAGACAGGAGGCGATGCCGCGCAGTATGTGAATGCGCTAAGACGCAACAGGATAGCTGGTTACGAGGATGTGGCCTCTGTGACGCTGACGGATATTCTCGATGAAAGACGCAAGGAATTGTTCGCGGAAGGTCAGATCGCTTTCGACTTCTGGAGAAACGGAATGACCGTCTACGGAAATGCGATGACCATCGCTGCGGATGACTATAGGACTGTACTTCCTCTGCCTGAGGAGGAGGTCGATCTGGCTAAAGGAAAACTCGTTCAGAACCCTGGTTACGGAAATTAACTTTCGGGTTAAAATAATGTGCAGTTTATTAGTTATATTAGTGAGAATTACATAACTTTGTTAGGTTAACACTAGACTAATAAACTGTATAATATTTATGACGAGGCTTAAACTGTTTCTGACAGTATTGGCTCTGGCTATATCCGCAGCGGCATTTGCCCAGGATATCCAGGTCAGCGGTACTGTGAAGGATTCGTCTACAGGTGAACCGGTGCCTTTTGCTGCTATCCAGCTCAAGGGTACTATGGTTGGTGGAATGACCGATATGGACGGTATGTATTCCATCAGTGTGCCTGCAGATGGAATCCTTATTTTTTCTTCAGTCGGTTATAAGGATACAGAAGTGGAGGTGGCTTCAAAGGCCCTTCACGATGTCCTCCTTCATCCTGACACTGAAATGCTTGAGGAAACCATTGTCGTTGCCTTCGGTACAGCTACAAAGGAGTCGTTCACCGGTTCCGCCACTGTAGTGAAGTCATCGGACATCCAGAAGACACAGTCATCTGATGTGACCCGTGCTCTCGAGGGAATGGTTGCCGGTGTGCAGATGACGACTTCATCAGGTTCGCTCGGAAGCTCGCCTTCGATTATGATCCGAGGCGTCAGCTCCATCAATGCGGGTACCGCTCCTCTCTATGTGGTGGACGGTGTGCCTTACAGCGGTGATATGAACAACCTGAACTCTGCCGATATCGAGTCGATGACCGTCCTCAAGGATGCGGCTTCCAATGCGCTCTACGGTGCGCGTGGTGCCAACGGTGTCATTATGATCACCACCAAGAAGGCGAAGCTCGGTGAGGCTAAGGTGTCGATGGATGCGAAGTGGGGTATCAATACAAAGGCGCTCAAGAGCTACGATTATATCACTGACCCTGGCCAGTACTATGAGACTCATTACAATGCCCTCTACAACTACTATCGTCTGGAGAAGGGCAAGACAAATGAGGAGGCGAACGTGCTTGCGGCCAAGAACCTCACCGGAGCTGCTTCGGAGGGTGGTCTCGGCTATCTCACATTCACAGTGCCTGAGGGTCAGAGCCTTATCGGTAGCAACGGAAAGCTCAATCCTTATGCGACTCCGGGAAGACTCGTGAACTATATGGGTGAGAAGTTCTGGCTCCAGCCTGACAACTGGATGGATGAGACTTACAAGACTTCGCTCAGACAGGAGTACAACGTGAACATAGCTGGAACTACCGGCAACGCACAGATCTTCGCTTCGTTCGGTTACCTGAACAACAATGCGATCGTGGACGGTTCGGATATGCAGCGTTATACTGCACGTATCAGAACCGACTACCAGGCAAAGGAGTGGTTGAAGATCGGTATGAATATGGGTTATACCAACTTCAACTGGAACAACGGTAACTCTGACGAAGGTTCTGCAGGTTCTGTGGGCAACATCTTCGGTTTCGCGACTATGATCGCTCCGATCTATCCTGTATATCTCAGAAACGGTGACAAGAGCATCAAGTATGACCAGTACGGCAACAAGAGATACGACTTCGGAGACGGCAGCAATGCAGGTCTTTCGCGTCCGATCTCAGGTAATGCCAACGCTCTCCAGACTGTGACTCTCGATACAAACAACAGCGAGGGTAATGCGGTGAACGGTACAGGTTATGTCGAGGTGAAGTTCCTCAAGGACTTTACGTTTACATTCAATGCCGGTGTGGGTGTGGATGAGACACGCAGCACAAGCATCAGCAATATGTATTACGGCCAGTTCGCTCCGAACGGCGGTATCATCAGCAAGAGCCACGGACGTTCGTTCTACCTGAATCTCCAGCAGCTCCTCAACTGGGACAGGACTTTCGCTGACTATCACCACGTCACTGTCCTCCTCGGTCACGAGTGGTACAAGTCTTCAGGTGTCAGCCTCGGCGCTTCTAAGAGCAAGATGTTCTCGCTCGCGAATACAGAGCTCGGCGGTGCCGTGATCGACGGCCAGGCTGCTTCTTCAGGCCGCTCGGACTACAATAACGAGGGTTACTTCCTCAGAGCACAGTACGATTTCAGAAACAAGATCTTCGCCAGCGCTTCATTCCGTCGTGACGCGTCTTCACGCTTCCATCCGGATCACCGCTGGGGTAACTTCTGGTCTGTCGGAGGAGGTTGGCTCCTGAACCAGGAGGACTGGTTCACCCTCCGTTGGGTGGATATGCTCAAGGTGAAGGCCTCGATCGGTTCTCAGGGTAACGACAACATCGCTGACTATCTCTACACAGATATGTACTCGATCACCAACAGTGACGGTGAGATCGGTGTGAAGAGAGGTTCGATCGGTAACCCGGACATCACTTGGGAGACCAATACCAACTTCAACGCAGGTTTCGATTTCGACCTCTTCAGAGGACGTCTCTCAGGTTCGGTCGAATACTTCTACAGACTTACATCCGATATGCTCTACTTCGTGTCGATTCCTATTTCTTACGGATTCAGCGGATACTATGACAATATCGGTGATATGAGAAACTCGGGTATCGAGTTCGCTGTGAACGGTGCTGTAATGGACAGAAAGAACTTCCGTTGGGATGCTTATATGAACTTCACTCACTACACCAACAAGATCATTATGCTTCCTGACACTCACAAGAACCGTGAGATCGACGGATACTTCGGATATGCTTCAGGCAACAAGTTCGTGGCTGAGGGTCTTCCTCTCAACACCTTCCTTATGCCTAAGTATGCCGGCGTAGACAAGACAAACGGTCTTCCTATGTGGTATAAGGAGATCTATGACGACAGCGGAAACTCAATCGGAACAACAATGACCACAGAGTATTCGGAGGCGTCTGAGTATCTCTGCGACGATCCTACTCCTAAGCTTTACGGAGGATTCGGAACATCGTTCAGCTTCCACGGCGTGGATATCTCTGCAAGCTTCACATATTCGCTCGGCGGTCTTACTTACGACTCGGGATATGCTTCTTATATGAATCCTCCGGGAGGATCTGTGGGATCGAACATCCACAAGGATGCGCTCAAGGCCTGGACTCCTGAGAACAAGAATTCGGACATTCCTCGTTTCGTATATCAGGACCAGAACATCAGCGCTTCGTCTGACCGCTTCCTGGTACCTGCAAGCTATCTCAACTTCCAGAATGCACAGGTTGGATACACCATCCCTTCTTCTGTGACTTCGAAGATCAAGGTGGACAAGATCAGAGTCTATGTGGCTTGTGACAACATCTGGTACTGGTCGTACCGTCACGGTCTTGACCCTCGAAGCAGCTTCTCGGGAGGTACAAACTACGCAAGCAACTCGCCTGTAAGAACCATCACAGGCGGTATCAATCTGACATTCTAAAGAAAGGAGACAGTAATTATGAAGAATACAATCTTAAAAGTATCTGCAATTCTCGCTGCTGCCTTCTTTTCGGCAGCCTGCATACAGGAGACAGTGCCTGTAGGAGGATCTGTGACTCAGGCTCAGGTGTCGAATTCTGACTTCGCCCTGCTGTCGATGATCAAGGCTATGCCTGCAAGTATGTCCACATCGGGCACAGGCGGCTACGCCGGCTCTTACGGTGACCACACCGACTTCGGTATCCCTGGCATCCATCTCCGTATGGAGCATATGCTTGAGGATATCGCTACAATGGCGGACAACCCTTATTACAACAGATTCTATGCATACGATCTGAACCAGGCTCAGGGCCACCAGTATACATATTGCGCCTATTTCTGGGATATGTACTACACTTGGATCCGCTTGGCTAACGATGTCATCGCATCTATGGTTCCTGCGATCGAGGACGGTGCGGACGAGTCTACTATGACTCAGCTCAAGAACAGCCTCGGCCAGGCTTATGCATACAGGGCTTGGTGTTACCTCGACCTCGCAAGACTCTATGAGCCTAAGGATAATGTCGAGGCTCCGGTTCCGTCTAACATTTACGAGCTGACGGTTCCTATCGTGGACGAGAACACCACCATCGAGGACTGCAAGAAGAATCCTCGCGTCAAGCGTGATGTGATCTATCAGTTCATCCTTGACGACCTCAAGAGGGCTGAGGAGAATCTCGATCCTTCAGTGACTACATTCTCACAGCCTACTATGATGATGGTGTACGGTCTTTATGCACGTACATATCTCGAGCTTGGCTACGAGAGAACAGGATACAATAAGGAGATGTTCACAAAGGCTGCTGAGTATGCGCGCAAGGTCATTGACGAGAGCGGAAAGACTCCTCTTACCCAGGAGCAGTGGACCAATCCTACCACAGGATTCAACAGCGCATCTTCAAACAATGCGTGGATCTGGGGCTTGGCTCTTTCTGCTGAGAACCTGAACAACCTCCTTACTTTCACTTCGCATATGTCTTCAGAGGCAGCTTGGGGTTATGCAAGTTATGCACAGTTCGGAGCAAGCCAGACTTTGTATGACGCCATCCCTGAATCTGACTTCAGAAAGCTTTCTTGGCTCGGTCCGGACAAGGATACCTGGACAAGCGGCAAGTACCGTTTTGCAGGTTCATCTGAGGATCTTGCAGCATTCCTCAATGGCCAGGGACGTCCTGCAGCGAAGCCTTACGTCGCTCTCAAGTTCCGTCCAGCCCAGGGCGAGTGCAACGACTTCAACGTCGGCAACGCCATCGACTACTGCCTTATGCGTGTGGAGGAGATGTACTTCATCGAGATGGAGGCTCAGTACCATCTGAATCCTGCCAAGGGCGTGGAGATGCTCAAGGACTTTATGCACAAGTATCGCGACTCGTCGTACAGCCGTATCAGCACCGGAGCCGATCTCGAGGGCTTCAAGAAGGAACTTCTCCTTCAGAAGAGAATCGAGTTCTGGGGCGAGGGTATCCTGATGTTTGACTACAAGCGTCTCGACCAGCCTATCGACAGGTCTGCAGCTAACCACGCAGGTGTGTTCAAGCGCAGGACTGTACGTCGTTCGCCTCAGTGGAACATCGTGATCACACGTTCAGAGTTCCAGTCGAATACTGCGATTAACGAGTCTCTCAATAATCCTGACCCATCAGATAAGATCGAGCTTCTTTAAATCAGGTGAGATATGAAAAGATATTTACTATATATTCTGACAGCAATGCTGTCGCTGGCTGCAGTTTCCTGCGCACAGGAGGAGATGTTTGCGCCGGGTGAACTTGACGACAAGAACTGCTACGGGGTGTATTTCCCTTCGCAGACCGGTCTCGGCGACCTTCAGATCGAGCCTGATGATCCTACATCGATCCAGGTGATCGTGCGCAGAACCAGGACAAGAGGAAAACTCAGCGTGCCTGTGACCATCAAGTCCAATTATCCGATCTTCACTGCTGACGAGATCGTGTTCGAGGACGGAGAGCCTTCATCAGTGCTCACTGTGCGTTTCCCTTCTGCAAAGATCGCTACTACTTACGATTGTACAGTCTCAATCGAGGGTGACGAGTACGTTTCGAAGTATTCTTCAAACCCTTCGTATATCCGTTTCAGCGTAACGCGCGTGAAGTGGAACAATGTCGTAGGGGCCGACGGTTCGACTACCGGCCTCTGGCGTGACGGCATCTTCCCTGACTGGTTTGGAGTCAGCATTCCATACTACGAGCGTCAGATCCTGTTGCAGGAGCGCGACGATATGCCGGGATTCTACAGGACTTATGATGTGTACAATGCTGATTATCTGGGTGGTATGTTCCAGTCGAACGTATCAAGCCTCTGCGTTGAGAAACATTATACCTATATTGATGCAAGAGATCCGGAGAAGGTGTGGATCCCTACTTTCAAGACAGGTGTTATTATGCACCCTTCCTACGGTATGATGAGCATCGCTTCTTATGTGTCCGAGAACTCTGAGGACTTCGATCCTTCAATCGCTTCTGTGTACGGAACTTTGAAGGACGGTGTGATCAGCTTCCCTTACGGTGCTCTTCAGATGAAGCTTGAGATGCTGGGCTGGTATCAGGCCAATGCAAGCGGACTCCACAGAATCATTCTTCCTGGCTACAGGGCGAAGGCTTATGGCGTCGAGCTTACAGCAGGTGTTTCGAATGAGGCCGGTGTGCTTCCTGTGACTGTGGATATGGAGCAGGATATCGCTATGGTAAGGCTTGCCGCATTCGAGGGTACTCTCGCTGAGTCGGTGGTGTCGGAGAAGGCACAGCTGATGGTTGACGGCGAGGCTACAGGATGCATCGGTGATGTCAAGGTGGTTGACAGAGCCGGCAAGGTAGATTATTCTTTCGAGAACACAGGTGTGTATACCGTCGTTGCCGCAGGTCTCGACCAGTCAGGCAACTTCAGGGCTTGCGAGTCTGTATCGTTCGGTTACCTCAAGGCCGGTGACGACCGCAACCAGGTGATCCTCACAGCAGGTCTCATCTGCTCTGACAAGTATGCTGCCGAGGGACTTACATCAAAGAACTCACTTGAAATCTATATTTCTGGAAAGAATATCCAGAGACTTCACGCAGGTCTTTACGAGAAGTCCAAGTGGGAGGAGAACAAGGAGTCGCTCAAGGCTCAGATCACCGGAAGCCAGATGAACAAGGCCAGCCTTGATCTTGTGAACAGCACAGGTATCTTCCTCAAGCAGGGCTACCTCGTTCCAGGTACCGAGTATGTGCTTGTCCTCAAGGCATACAACGGCTATCGTGAGGAGTTCTTCGTATCTGAGGCGAAGACTGGCGGAGACTGGGATCCTAGACTTGCCGAGTACGACCTCAATGATGTGGATATGAATCTCATTCCATTGAACAAGGACGGATATTGCGGTGAGTATCACTATTATGCGACTGAGGGTAATATGTACTCAAGGGCATATCTCGGCAATGTGACCATCTCGACAAGCTTCCCTGCTGACTATGTTCCTTCAATGCAGGGCTACGAGTTCCTGAACATCAAGGGTCTCTTCCCGATCGCACGCAACTTCGGTCTCGAGGATGATTCATATTCGTTCATCTACTATGACAGCCTCCTTTACAACTTCGAGCAGGCGTTCGAGAGCTTCTACTCAGACGGTGCGCTCTTCTATCCGGCTGTGTATATGTATACCGCAAGCGGTTCGGCTTACGGCGGACGTATGGGTCTGATGGGAGCCTTTGTAAGAGACGGCTATCTTGCCATCATCGATTCCGGAATGTTCGCAAGCTATGGTGAGGTTGTGGAAGGATTTGCAGTTCTTGCATATCAGGATCCTAACCAGACATCATATTCAGGACTCATCGATATGGTTACCAATATGCTCCTTGTGAGACCAGACCTTGATCCGAACCCTATCGTTGACGGACGAGATATGGCTACAAGCAGCACAGATGCGGCTACTTCGGCTGCTCTCAGCAACCTGGATATGTTCATCAGACAGGGACCAGACAACTGGGTGGAGTCATTCGACGGCTACATTATGTCTACCTTCGAGAAGGCACGCAGAGAGGTGAAGGTGAAGAACCATCTCGATCTGGATGCAATCTGCAAATAATAGGAACAATAAATGAAGAACAATATGATGAAAAGATATATTTCAGTATTCCTTCCTGCTGTGCTTCTTGCAGCATCCTGCGCGGAACTGGAGACTCCTGTGGAGGAGGCTCCGGAGGTTCTGCAGACGGCCCTTGCTACAAAGAGCATCAATACTGCAGATTGTGCGGACCAGGGCTCGCTCCTGCTGTATCTGGATGAGGATGTGGCTATGGCGATTGCCAAGGGCGAGGGAAGTCCCGAGTGGGAGACTGCCTGTGCTGAACTGGGAGTTGACTCGGTGGAGAAGCTTTTCCCTAGGAC
>JAFYXE010000063.1 GCA_017546275.1 Bacteroidales bacterium
ACAATCGAAAGAAATATCACTGAGCACAACGTCGCTGCCATCTGCGGAACCTGGTGGGATGCATACCACTGCACCGACGGAACGCCAAGAGGCTATAAGGTGTTCACAAAGCACGGCGGTCGTCTCAGCTGGTATTACAAGCCTGTAGGTCAGAGCAATAAGTACATTGCCGAGGCATTCTCGCTCGGCGAGGGAGCAATGTATCCAAGTTCTGTATTTGTCAATGTGTGGGATTGGGACCCTGAGTGGAAGGTCGAGTGGTACGAGGACGGCGTTCATCGTGGTTCTATGGACCGTGTGAGGGAGATTTCCCCTAACTATATGCACGAGGCCATCGACTATTACAAACGCACTGGTGAGGAAATCCCTGAACTGTCGAAGTTCCCTCGCAACAACCACACTTTCGCGGCAATGCCTTCGCGTTACACAAAGAACGTGACAATCACTGTCGAGAGCCGTTTCGGCCAGAAGTGGATGCAGACATTCAATCTTACAGACTATATCGAGCAGCATATCGCTTGTCCTGCCGGAGCTACTGTTGAGGTGGTCAAAGCATTGGTGAACAGGGGAGTGAACACAATCAGATTCAACGCATTTGTGGAAAGAAACGGTGATGTGAAGGTCGGTGGCAAGGATGGCGCTATGATGGGGGAGATCCTCGACGCTGTTGAAGGCTATGTAGCAGAGGCAGGCAGATCTCAGGTCAGATACAATCTCGTGATCGACACTGCGCACGGACGTGAGGAAGGCAAGACCGTTCCATATTATCACGACTACATCGACTACCTTATGGTAGACCTTTGGCCACGTTATCTCGGTGATAGACTGATGGTTACAGGCAATGACTACCGTTCGCTCAACCATCTTGCCGAGAAGTATCCAGAGGTGGACATCGCGTTCAATGTGACTCCGGAGACCGGTGATGTGACAAAGGCGATGGCTCGTCTGAAGTTCACTCCGAAGTGGATCGCAGTTCACTACACCCTCGTCGACGAGGCTTTCATCGAGACCTATCGCTCAAAAGGCCAGTACGTCTCAGTCTGGGGCATCCCTGACGCCGAGACTCTCGCCCGCATCAAGGCCCTTTCGCCAGATGCTGTAGAGATCGCATACTAATCCTCCGAACATTATGCTGCATTTTGACACTGATTATATGTCTGGCGCTCATCCGAAGGTGATGGGGCGTCTTATGGAGACCAATTTCGAACAGACTCCAGGTTACGGAACCGATCAATACACTGCCAAAGCAAAGGAACTTATTCTCGAGGCTTGCGGCGCTCCTGACGCAAAGGTACATTTCCTTGTAGGCGGCACGCAGACAAATTCTACCGTCATTGACGGAGTCCTTGCCCGTCACGAGGGAGTTCTCTGTGCTGAAAGCGGGCATATAAATGTGCACGAATCCGGAGCGATCGAAGCGACCGGACACAAAGTCCTGACCTTGCCATCCTACGACGGAAAAGTGTCGGCAAGTGATGTCAGGAACTTCATTGATACCTTCTACAGCGACGAGACTTACGAACATATGGTCGCGCCAGGAATGCTGTATATTTCCTTCCCGACCGAATACGGTACCGTATACACTCTCAAGGAGTTGGAGGAACTCAGCGAAGTCTGCCGCAAGGCCGGCATCCCGCTTTTTATCGACGGTGCAAGACTCGGCTATGGCCTTGCTGCCGACGGGGGAAACGTCACCCTTAAGGATATCGCACGCCTGAGCGATGTGTTCTACATCGGAGGAACAAAGGTAGGTGCACTCTTTGGAGAGGCTGTGGTAGTAACCAATAAAAACCTTCTGAACCACTTCACTCCACTTGTGAAGCAGCACGGTGCATTGCTCGCCAAAGGCCGCCTTCTCGGTGTTCAGTTCGAGGCTCTTTTCACAGACGGACTATATGAGCAGATCTCCAAGTCTTGCGTACAGAAAGCCGTCAGACTCAAGAATATATTCCTTGCCAAGGGATATAAGGTAGAGGTGGATTCTCCGACTAATCAGCAGTTCTTCAGACTTCCGAACCCAGTCGTGGATGCTCTGCTGAAAGAAGCGACTTTCGAGATGTGGGGCCCTCGCGGAGAAACCGAAAGCGTGGTGAGGTTCGTGACAGGCTGGACCACAACAGACGAGGATATCGACCGCCTTGAAGAAATCGTGAATGCATAAAAAGAGACGCTGACTTAACTTCCGTTAGTCAGCGTCTTTCTTTGTGTTTAGCATCATTACCATCTGACTGGTTTCTGATGTGGTTGAAAGTCAGGTTTTCTGCATCTGTCTCTCCCGTCTGCGAGGAGAATCTTTTCTGCATCTTTCTTTGTGAGCTTCACTCTGTACTTCTTCCAGTAGAAGACCTGAAGTCTCTCGATATCCCTCTGACAAATAGCTTTCTTATCCATAGGTTTGCCTGGCCTTCTGTCAAACTGCATTTCCATTCCAGGTCTTCTTTGATCTTGTACACCTATCTTCTGTGCAAACATATCTGCCTGTGTACCGAGTAAAAGCATCATAGCTGTTACCATTAGAAATCTTCTCTTCATAGCTTTGTCATTTAATGGGTTCAACAATCTGTTTTATTTGAGTACTCACCCTTTTAGACACGCTCCCGAAGAAAAGGTTTAATGGAAAAGAACATTTTGCTAAATCCCGCGCTCTTTACAAATCGCTTCGTAAGCTTGTGAAATGGCCTTGAATTTCTCCTCTGCTGCCTTCTGGACATCTTCTCCAAGTGTGGCTACCTTGTCCGGATGATATTTGATGGCCATTTTTCGATATGCCTTCTTCACCTCGTCATTGGTTGCCTCCGGAGTGATTTCAAGAATCTTGTAATTGCTGTCGTTGCTTGGTCTGAACTGTGCGAATATAGAGTCAGCCTCACTCTTGGAGAGGCCGATATACGTAGCGATTGTCTCAAGGACGTCAATCTCTCTTTGATCAAATCCGTCGCAAGCGCCGAGCGACACAAGGTAATGATATAACTGAAGTCGCTGTGAATAGTCCATACAAGAACGGACCTGTGTGCAGACCTCGTACAGATTAATGTCCTTTGAAAGGATACCCTTTACTATCTCTTCTGCTTCATCGCCGGCCTGCATTCCAAAGTTTCTTGTGAAGAAACTGCGGAGTGTGGCGGTCTCCTGTGCGGTGGTCTTTCCGTCAGCCTTTATGACTGCTGCCGACAAAACCAAAAGACTCATAAGGAAACTGTTCCTCTGTCCCTGATTCCATTGCTGCTCTCCAGCTTGATTTGCGACCGCCTCGGAGAGCTGTTCTACTCTTGATGCAAAGTAATATCCCAATATGCCTCCGATAGGCCCGAACATCGCCCATCCGAGGGCTCCTATTATCCATTTACCTAATCCCATACTTGTTGAAATGTGTGCTTGTTAAAAATCTTATCTACTGCAACTCATAGAGTTCAAGGAGGCGGAGCTCCTTCTCGTCTGTGTCGGCGATGATCTGGCCGATGCGCTCGGAAGCCTGCTGGAGCTGGTCGAAGGGGAGGGTGCCGCTGTTGAGGCTGGCTTCGAGTTCGGCCTTCTCGTTGGCGAGGTCTTCGAGGTCCTTTTCGAGCTGCTCGAGCTCCTTCTGTTCCTTGTATGTCAGTTTCTTTTTCTTAGGCTGTGCCTGAGTTGGTGCTGATGCGGCTGCCTCACGTGCAGCCTTTTCCTTTGCCGCCTTCTCTTCTGCGCGTGCCTGCGATCTCTGCTCGGCCTCGTATTCCTTGATGAACTCGCGGTACTCGCTGTAGCTGCCGACGAAGTCCTTCACAAGACCGTCTCCGCAGAAGATGAAGAGGTGGTCCACAAGCTTGTCAAGGAAGTGACGGTCGTGCGAGACGATGATGAGCGATCCGCTGAACTCCTTGAGGTACTCCTCGAGGATGTTGAGGGTCACGATGTCGAGGTCGTTGGTAGGCTCGTCGAGGATCAGAAGGTTAGGCTGCTGCATAAGGATGGTGAGCAGGTAAAGCCTGCGCTTCTCTCCACCGCTGAGCTTCTCGATCTTGTTGTTGAGCATCTCGTGCGGGAAGAGGAAGCGGTTGAGCAGCCAGGTGTCGTTTACGATGTCAAGCACTGTGTCCTGAGGGTTGAATGACATACCGCTCTGGTGGTAGTAGCCGATCTTGATCGACTCGCCGCGCTCGATGCTTCCGGTCATAACACCGTTGCCCAAGGCCTCTGAATTGCCTGTGATGAGGTTGAGGAAGGTAGACTTGCCGGCACCGTTGCGGCCTACGATTCCCACCTTTTCATACCTCTGGAAATTATATGTGAAATTGTCCAGATAGCAGTCGTTGTCATAGAAGAAACTGAGATCCTTACAGTTGATGATCTTCGTACCCATACGGGCAGAGCCCTTCATAGGGTCCATATTGACCTGCTTCTGTGTATATACCTGTGATGCTCTGTCCTTCAGGTCGTAGAAGGCGTTGATGCGATAGCGCGCCTTGCCTGTGCGGGCGCAAGGTGTGCTGCGGATCCACTCCAGCTCGCGCCTGAGGATATTGCGTACCTTGTCGGTCTCTGCGTTGTAGTTGGCTATGCGCTCCTCGCGCTTTTCAAGGAAGTTCTGGTAGTTGCCGCGGTATGTGTAGACCGCACCGTGGTCCATCTCCATAACTGTGTTGCAGACCCTGTCGAGGAAGTACCTGTCGTGGGTAACCATAAGGAGGGTGCAACGTGAACGGCTGAGATGACCTTCCAGGAACTCGATCGCATCAATGTCGAGGTGGTTGGTCGGCTCGTCCATAATGAAGAACTCCGCCTCTGAGGCAAGCATCTGAGTAAGAGCCACTCTCTTGACCTCGCCTCCGGAAAGTTCCTTCATCTTCTGGTCCGGATTGTTGAGGTTGAAATTGGTCAGGAACTTCACGACTCTATGCTCGTACTCCCAGAGATGCTCCTGGTCAAGGGAACCGGTGAACTCTACGCTGGAAGCCATAATCTGATCGAAGATGGTCTTCTCCGGATCGAAGTCATACTCCTGTTCCAGGAAGGCGATCTTGATGTCCTTGAGGAACATAATCTTTCCGCCTGAGTCAGATTTGTCCTTTCCGGCCAGAATCCTCATAAGTGAGGTCTTGCCGGTACCGTTAGGTGCAATGAGAGCGATC
>JAFYXE010000064.1 GCA_017546275.1 Bacteroidales bacterium
GTGCGGGCGAAGGGAATCGAACCCATACGCCTCTCGGCACCAGATCCTAAGTCTGGCTTGTCTACCAATTTCAACACGCCCGCGATTTGGGACTGCAAATGTACAACAATTTATCTGATTTGCAAATATCCTTCCTATAAATGCTTCGGAAACGGAATCCAGGACTGATTAGAAGCAGATTCCCAGCCTGATGCTGAAGCTGAGTGCAATGTTGTCGTGGCTTGATCCGAAGTAGTCCCACAACTGGAATCCGTGATGATATCCTGTATCCGCAGGATTTCCATAGGCATAACCGGCACCGACCCAGAAGTCAGCAAGGAACCTCTTGTACAGATACTGATATCCTACTGTTCCGAGCAATGCTCCCATCACAGCCTTCTCCCTCGCTCCAGAGTCCTTGCAATTGTGCAGGCCCGTATTCGTACAATTATACTGATAGTGCGAATAGATGAACTCAGGACGGAGATAGAAACCCTTGAGCGCCACATCATTGTTGCCGATGAAGAACTTGTGGCCATAACGCAATGTGAATCCGAGCGGCTGGTTCTTATACTTGTCATATCCCGCACTGATGAGGCTGGTGCAGATTTCACCGCTCTGATGCCAGTTAGGGAAAGCTCTCTCGTACGAAATCTTCGTACTTCCGCTTGTCCAAGACAGGAATGTTATCTTGAGGGAATTAAGATAGTTCGGCTGCTCGAACTCTTTTTCACGCGCATTGCACACTGTTCCCAGAGAAAGGAACATAGCAACTGCCAGAATAGCTTTGAATAGGTTCTTCATAGGTATAAAAAAAGTGAGTTCTGCTCGAACTCACTTGCTTAGTAGCGGGGGGTGGAATCGCACGCACCGACCTTCGGGTTATGAGCCCGACGAGCTACTACTGCTCTACCCCGCGATATTGGACTGCAAATATACGGACAATTTTTGAAATTCCAAATTTTTTCGCAAAAATTTTCAAAAAATCGTCAAAAATCTGCATTTACTCCTCCATTGAGAACATCGGATCCCAGGCAGGGAGCTGCTCTGGAGTCTGCTCAAGCATCTTGAGGATATCCTCAGGAACATATTTCTTCTCCACTACAAGGCGGAACATATACTCGTTGAACCACTCGTCAGTCATAATAAGACATCCCTTGTATCCTGACGCTGGGCCCCAGCTGTTCTCCACCATCCACTTCACCGGCTCACCGTCCACGATATCAACTGCAATGAGAGTCATAGCGTGAGATGATCCGCTGGCGTGAGTCTGCACTCGCTCCTTCTTGTCCATACCGAACTTCACTCCCATAAGAGACTCATAGTCGAAGTTGGCGATGTCAAGCACACCTTTGCTGCGGTTGAGGAACTTGCCCACGTCGCAAGAGAAATACATCGCCACATTATCCTTGATTGAAGCGATGGCCATCTCCTTGATGCGCTCTACAGGAAGGTTGATGTAAAGCCAGTTGTGACCGTCATATACGTGTCTGTCATAATCGATCTCATACACCTTTCCATACTCGCGGCAAGGATCGTTCATAATCATCACATAGTTGTTCTCGAGGTCTTCGCCGATGAATTCGTCGTAGAAGCTCTTAGGAGTGTAGGTCTTGCGGCTTACGATATTGTTCTCCTTGTCGCATCTTGTCCACTCGAACTCCTTCACAGGCTCGCCGAGACAGAGAGCAAGCATACGGTAGATCTCTGAAAGCTGAGCGACCTTCATCTTCTGAAGAGCATTCTTATTGCTGCCCTTCTCATATGCCTTTCTGAGCTCGAGACCGTCCTCACGAAGCTTAAGCTTCAAGAGATTGGCCATCTGTGAAGTATTGTTTGCCTGATATGTCTCCGGCATAGCTTCAGCTGGCACGACTCCATATTTAGACACGAGGTTTGAAACACCTGTGAACTGACCGCCGTCACTGAGAGGATTGCTGAAAAGCCAGTCAACCTTTCTATCCTCGAAAGGAAGCTCTCTCGTATCGATCACACCCTGAAGGAAAAGATTTGCCTTCTCAAGCTGATCATAGAAGAAGAGATAGCTCTGCGAGAACTCCATTCCAGGAAGTCCATACTTGTCGATCATCTTTGCCCTGAGGACATTGAGTCCTGTGAAGAGCCAGCATCTGCCTGAAGACTTCTGGTCTGTGATGCCCTTGGTCCTTACTCTATCAGAGAAGTGTGTGTCGATCATTGCAGCATTGTCTGCATTGATGGCCAACGTAGCGATAGATGTGCCGGCAAGCGCATTGCTGATCGCCTTGTCGTATGCATTGTCCTCATATGCCGCGCTGATCTTGTCCAGCAGCTCTGGCGAAATGCCACCGTCGGCAACGCCGGCAGGCTTCTGAGCAGAAAGAGACAATGATGTCAAAGCGACGAGAGCCGCAGAAAGGAAAAGTTTCTTCATAGTGAATATGCTTATGATATGAATTCGATCATTGAAGCGATGTCAGTCTTCGCAAACGACTTCTGCTCACCTGATGCAAGGTTCTTGATATTGATGAGACCTTCTGCAGCCTCGTTTCCACCTACGATAGAGAGGAAAGGAATGCACTTCTTGTCAGCATAGTCGAACTGCTTCTTGAGTTTCGAAGACTCTGGGTAAATCTCGCAAGACACTCCAGCCTCGCGGAGTTCCTTCACTACAGGAATCAGATACTTGAGCTCCTCTGCTCCCATATTTGCGAAAAGAAGTCTTGTTGTAGATGTTACCTCTGAAGGGAACTTGTCGAGTCCCTTGAGAACGTCGTAGATACGGTCTGCACCGAATGAGATGCCGACACCAGACATATTAGGAAGACCGAAGATGCCGGTAAGGTTGTCGTAGCGACCGCCGCCGCAGATGCTTCCGATGGCAAAGTCCTTTGCCTTCACCTCGAAGATGGCACCTGTATAGTAGTTGAGTCCGCGTGCGAGAGAGAGGTCGATCTCCACCTCGTGACGGATGCCTGCAGCATCGATGAATCCGAAGAGTTCCTCAAGCTCGTCAAGGCCCTTGAGGCCTGTCTCCGAAACGATGCCCGAAGCAGACTTGCCGCTCATAAGGTCGCGCATAACAGCGATCTTCTCTGCAGTCGTACCGGAAAGAGTGAGCACCGGACGGATAACCTCTACAGCCTCTGGAGTAAGTCCCTTCTCAAGCATCTCAGCCTCGACTGCCTCGAGTCCGATCTTGTCGATCTTGTCGATTGCAACGGTGATGTCCACCACCTTGTCAGGGAAGCCGCAGATCTCTGCCATACCTGTGAGGACCTTGCGGTTGTTGATCTTGATGCATACGTTCACATCGAAGAGAGTGAACACTCTATCCACGATCTGTACAAGTTCGAGCTCGTTGAGCTGTGATGTAGAACCGATAACGTCTACGTCACACTGGTAGAACTCTCTATAGCGACCCTTCTGAGGACGGTCAGCACGCCATACAGGCTGGATCTGGAATCTCTTGAAAGGGAAAGTGATGTCGTTCTGATGCTGAACTACGAATCTTGCAAACGGAACAGTGAGGTCATAACGAAGACCCTTCTCACAAACTTTGAGAGAAAGGGCCTTGCTGTTGTAGCCGTCCTCCGTTCCCTCAACACGATACTCATCGTAGTTGATCTTCGAGAACGCGTCTCCGGAATTCAGAATTCTGAAAAGAAGCTTGTCTCCCTCTTCGCCGTACTTGCCGAGAAGAGTGCTGAGGTTCTCCATTGAAGGAGTTTCGATAGGTGCATATCCATATGTCTTGAAGACAGAACGGATAGTGTCGAATATATAGTTTCTTCCTGCCATCTCTGCAGGTCCGAAGTCTCTAGTTCCCTTTGGAATCGAAGGTTTCTGTGCCATTGTCTCTGATTTTTTCAGTTAATCGTGCAAATATAATAAATATCATTGACACTTCTAACCGAAAAAGAGACCTCATATCAACACACTCCAATCAATTTTCAGTCACGGAATACAGTGACAGTTCCGTCTCCTGTGACTTCCACATCTATATCCGATCCGTTCACACGTCCGTCAAACCTGTATGACACTCCAGATGGTCTCTCGATATAGTCCGCATCCCTTTCAAAAGTTGCCTTCGAGCATACAGGGTCTGCATCAAGATACTCTTTTATGTACTTTGGAACATCAGCGAAACGTATATCGTTCTGAGACTTCACCCAGTTGCCGTCAGAATCGAACCACACCTCATACTCCACCTTGTTCACACCTGCTCCAACCTCATAGGAAAGCTTCCAGAACGAGCCCTCCTGCTCCCACTCGACATCTCTCGCCCCGTCAGGAACCTGCGTCCTGTCCTCCGGCATACCGGATGTCACATTTTCAGGGATGAATCCCCTCGCCTTCTGACGTGCATCATATTTATTTGTATAGTCCAATGTCTCGCAAGACAAAAGGACAGCAACTGCTGCCAATGCGCCCGCTACAGCTGCAATATTCATCAATCTTTTCATAACTTATCGGTTTAATAGTGTTTCTATTTGCTCAAAACGGTTTTCACCTTCGCAAATATAATTCTAATTTTTAATTATACAAATTCTAAATTAAAATTCATATTAAAAATTATATGTATAGGAACGAGGATAACGAAACTTTTTATACCTTTGGGGTTCAATTTTAGAAACGGTTATGGCGAACACACTTTTCCTGATAGACGGTCACGCTCTCATATTCAAGATGTACTATGCCTTCTTCAGGCATCCTATGATCAATTCGAAGGGCGCGGATATGTCCATCCTGTTCGGATTCACCAAATATATCCTTGAACTTATCGAGAAGGAAAAGCCATCCCATCTCGCCATCGCGTTCGATCCTCCGGGAGGAACGTTCCGTCACACTATGTACCCTGAATACAAGGCCACACGCTCCGCAACTCCACAGCTCGTGATAGACTCGCTGGAGCCGCTCTGCGAACTCTGCAAGGCGATGGGCTTCCCTGTGCTGATGGTAAAGGGATACGAGGCGGACGACGTAATCGGTTCAATGGCCAAATATGCCGAGAAAGAAGGATATACCGTATATATGGTTACTCCTGACAAGGACTACGGCCAGCTTATTACAGAGAACATCCTCCAGTACAAGCCTGGCAAGTCAGGCAGCGAGCACGAAATCATCGACAGCGCCAAGGTCTGCGAAAAATACAACATCCACAGACCTGAGCAGGTAGTGGAGATCCTTACCATATGCGGTGACTCGTCCGACAACGTCCCAGGCGTGAAGGGAGTCGGAGAAGTCGGAGCAGGCAAACTCATATCCAAGTACGGCACTGTCAGCAACATATACGAGCACATCGACGAGCTGACTCCTAAGCAGCGCGAGGCATTTGAAGGCGCAAAGGACTACATAGAGATGAGCCACGACCTCGTGACCATCAGAACTGATGTGCCACTCGAAGCAAAATGCTGCGATGCAGAAGTTACAGGAGCATACTCTCCGGAAGTTGCAGACCTCTTTGAGAAATACGAATTCGGTTCACTCAAGAAGTATCTCGGAGACATCAAGCCAACATCTGCAAAGGAGGAGAAGAAGCTTACATTCAAGGAAGTGACTCCAGAGGCCATAGCAAAGCTGGCGAAGGAGAGCGGAAGCTGTGCTGTTGTAACCGACAGCAAGGAAGCCGGAATATTCAGCCAGATCGGCAAGGTGACCGTAGCGGTAGGCGAAGCTGTAGCGGAGGGCAAGGCGGAGGAGTTTGCAGGCATCCTCGCAGACACCGCAGTCACAAAGTACGGATATGATCTGAAACTGCAGCGCAACCTGCTGGTACACAACGGACTCTTACTCGAGGGCAAGCTGATGGACATCGAACTGATGCACTATCTCATCAACCCTGAGAAGAGCCACAAGATAGACATCCTTTCAAGAACTTATCTTGGAATCAACATCGAGGACAGCCTTGAAAGTCCTAAGGAAGAGGCTCCCCTCTCGCTCTTCGACGAGATACCTGAAGAAGATACGACCACAAGCCGATTCCCAGAGGCCGCGGTGACGTATCTGTTAGGCGAAAAGATCTGGGAAGAGATGGGCGCGTCTGAGGTCCAGGGGCTTTACGACCAGATGGAAGAGCCGCTGCTGAAGGTGCTGTCGGATATGGAGATGGAAGGTGTGAAGATCGACCAGGCTCAGCTGCGCAGATATGCCGCAGGCCTGACTGCAGAGATGAACGCCATCCAGGAGAACATCAGAGAAATGGCTGAGGAACCTACCCTCAACATTATGTCTCCAAAACAGATCGGAACACTGATTTTCGAAAAGCTCAACCTCGACCCTAAGGCCAAGCCTAAGTCAGGCAGCCGTGGAAGCTATCCTACAGATGAGGACACCCTCAGCGCACTGTCGGACAGACATCCTATCATCAACGAAATACTTGAGTTCAGAGGCGTCAAGAAGCTTCTGTCCACATATATCGAACCTTTCCCTAACTACATTTCACCAGTGACAGGAAAGATTCATACAACTTTCAATCAGGCACTTACAGCTACCGGAAGACTCAGTTCATCCAAGCCGAACCTGCAGAACATCCCTATCAGGACAGAAAGGGGCAAGGAGATCCGAAAAGCCTTCATCCCAAGCCGTCCTGACGGAGTGATCGTATCAGCCGACTATTCTCAGATCGAACTGAGGATAATGGCGCATCTCAGCTGTGACGCACACCTCATCAATGCCTTCCGCAACGGTCAGGACGTGCACGCCATCACAGCAGCCAAGATCTTCGGAGTGGACCTTTCGGAAGTTACTCCGGACCAGAGACGTATTGCCAAGACCGCAAACTTCGGCATTATGTACGGAATCTCTGCCTTCGGCCTCTCCCAGAGACTCAAGATCGGAAGAGCAGAAGCAAAGAAGATCATCGAAGACTACTTCGCAAACTTCCCTTCAATATCGTCATTCATCAACGACACATTGACAAGCGCTAGGGAGAACGGCTACGTAGAGACCATCTTCGGGCGCCGCAGATATCTGCCTGACATCAACTCGACCAACGGCACAGTACGTTCGATCGCAGAAAGGAATGCCATCAATGCACCTATCCAGGGCACCTCGGCCGACATCATCAAACTCGCGATGATCAACGTCGACAGACGCATCAAGAGCGAAGGTCTCCAGAGCAAGATGGTGCTCCAGATCCACGACGAACTTGTATTTGACGCGACAGTTTCCGAAGTGGCCCGTCTTGAGCAGATCGTAAGAGAAGAGATGGAGAACGTGGTGGAACTCTCAATACCTTTAACAGTAGAATGCAATTATGGAAACAACTGGCTCGAAGCTCACTGATCTGACAGACATCGAACTGGTCAGGATGGCGGCCGAACAGAATCAGGCCGCATACATCGTTCTGTACACCAGATATAATGTCGGTGTACGCAGCCACATATCCAGATACGTGGCCCAGAAGGAGGACATCGAAGATATCTGCCTTGAAAGCTTCCAGAAGGCATTCAGCCAGATAGAATCATATAATCCGGAATACAAGTTCTCGACCTGGCTCTACCGAATCGCCAGAAACACGGCGTTCGATTATCTCAGCAAGCATATGAGGGAGATGACCAATATGCCGACAACCTCCATCAACGAGGAGATCGCGGAACTGAAGGAACTGCCTGCCACAATGCACAATCCTGAGGAAGACATCATAAACCAGCAGGAATACGACAAGTGGCTGACAAACATCGAAAAGTTGAAAGACGACTACAGGACAGTCGCAAAGATGAACCTGATCGACAACTTCGGATACAAGGAGATAGCGGACGCCTTGGAAATGCCGCTCAACACAGTAAAGACAAAGATACGCAGAGCTAAGGCCATACTGCTCAAGATGATGGACTACTCTGACGAACTTCTATAAGACGTAAAATTATGACATTCAACGAATTCAAAAGCATAATCGAGATCAGCTTCCCGGAAGTGACTCCAGAGCAGATGGAGCAGTTCCGCCTTATGGAAGGCCTCTACAGAGAATGGAACGCGAAGATCAACGTAGTGTCAAGAAAAGATATCGACGAACTCTACAGACACCACGTCCTTCACTCCCTTGGCATTGCAGCCTACCTAAAGAACCAGATGCCTGACATCTATGAAAGGATGAGAGGCGACGGTCCGTACAGCGTATCAGAGCCATTGAAGATCCTCGACCTCGGTACAGGCGGAGGCTTCCCTGGCATTCCGCTCTCAGTTATGTTCCCTCACGCACAGTTCACCCTCTGCGACTCGATCGGAAAGAAAATCATCGTCGCTACTGAAGTATACAAGGGACTTGGCCTGAAGAACGTCACAACAGTAAACGCCAGAGCGGAGTCTCTCCCGGAGACCTTTGATTATATAGTATCACGTGCAGTCACTTCCCTCGAGAACTTTATGCCTTGGGTAAAGGGCAAATACAGCGAAGGAATCCTCTATCTCAAGGGTGGAGACCTCGCCGAGGAAATCTCGACAGCAATGGCAAAATTCAAGATGCGCAAGGGTTCTGTGCACATTTGGCCTATAAACAGCTGGACTGAAGACCCGTTCTTTGAGACCAAACAGGTGATATATATAGAAAAATAGCAAAATATTTTGCAAATAATTTCTAAAGTGCTATCTTTGCACTCCCAAATTGAAAAATATAAAAATATCTAGATATGAAAAGAACATTCCAACCATCACAGCGCAAGCGCCGCAACAAGCACGGTTTCCGCGAGCGTATGTCGACTCCTAACGGACGTCGCGTATTGGCAGCACGCCGCCGTCGTGGCCGCAAGAAGCTGACTGTATCATCTGAGGACAGATGGTAAGAAAAAGGAACTGATCGGGAGATCGGTTCCTTTTTTCTTTATCACCTGTCAGGCACAAATAAAAAAGGACCAGCTGACTGATCAGCTGGTCCTATTTATTATTATTCCGCCATAAGCTTCTTGTACTTGAAGCGCTTAGGCTCCTCATTGCCAAGACGGCGCTTCTTGTTCTCCTCATACTCAGAGTATGTTCCCTCGAAGAAGTAAACCTGCGAATCACCCTCGAAAGCGAGAATATGTGTCGCGATACGGTCGAGGAACCAACGGTCGTGTGAAATGACCACCGCACATCCTGCAAAATTCTCAAGACCCTCCTCAAGAGCACGGATAGTATTTACATCAACGTCATTGGTAGGCTCGTCGAGAAGAAGCACGTTACCCTCATCCTTAAGAGTCAAGGCAAGGTGAAGACGGTTTCTCTCACCACCAGAAAGGATTCCGCAAAGCTTCTCCTGATCTGCGCCAGAGAAATTGAAACGCGAAACATATGCTCTCGCATTTACCTCTCTCTTGCCGAGACGAACGAACTCTGAATTCTCAGCGATAGTCTCATATACTGTCTTCTCAGGATCGATGCTCTTATGCTGCTGATCTACATATGCGATCTTAACTGTCTCACCGAGAGTGATCTCACCTGTATCAGGAGTATCGAGTCCCATAATGAGACGGAACAATGTAGTCTTACCTGCACCGTTAGGACCGATCACACCAACGATACCTGCTGGCGGAAGCACGAAATTGAGGTTCTCGTACAAAAGCTTATCACCATAGGCTTTTGACACGTTCTTGAACTCGATGACCTTGTTTCCGAGTCTTGGTCCGTTAGGGATGAAGATCTCGAGTGCCTGCTCTTTCTCACGTCCGTCATCTGCAGCAAGCTTCTCGTATGCACCGAGACGTGCCTTAGATTTTGCGTGACGTGCCTTAGGAGCCATACGCACCCACTCGAGCTCACGCTCCAAAGCCTTGCGACGCTTGCTCTCCTGCTTCTCCTCCTGTGCAAGACGAGTGCTCTTCTGATCAAGCCAAGAAGAATAGTTACCCTTCCAAGGAATACCCTCACCTCTGTCAAGCTCGAGAATCCAACCTGCAACATTATCCAGGAAGTAACGGTCGTGGGTAACTGCGATGACAGTACCCTTGTACTGCTGGAGGTGCGCCTCAAGCCACTGGATACTCTCAGTATCGAGGTGGTTGGTAGGCTCGTCAAGAAGGAGTACATCTGGCTGGCGAAGGAGCAGACGGCAGAGAGCCACACGACGGCGCTCACCACCACTGAGTGTAGATACCTTAGCATCTGAAGGAGGACACTGGAGTGCATCCATAGCTCTCTCGAGCTTTGAATCGATTTCCCATCCGCCGCAGTGCTCGATCTTCTCGGTAAGTTCTCCCTGACGCTCGATAAGAGCAGCCATCTCCTCATCAGACATAGGCTCGCAGAACTTCATATTCACCTCCTCATACTCCTTGAGGATGTCCATAACTTCCTGCACACCCTCCTGAACGACCTCGATAACGGTCTTCTCAGGATCCATCTGAGGCTCCTGCTCGAGATATCCGACCGAATATCCTGGAGCCCATACTACTTCTCCCTGGTAACCCTTCTCGATACCTGCGATGATCTTCATCAAGGTAGACTTACCGGAACCGTTGAGTCCGACAATACCGATTTTGGCACCATAGAAAAATGAAAGGTAGATATCCTTGAGGATAACCCTGTTGTTGTGAGGCAGGATCTTGCCCACCCCGTTCATAGAAAAAATGATTTTCTCGTCTGCCATATATGCTATTTTTTATTATTTGTTCAATCCGCCGCAAAGATAGTCTTTTTCCTTGATAATCTTATCTTTTCCGCACGGCACCAGTCACTGGGATTTTCACCCATAAAAAGACGGAAGGCCATATTGTATGACACTATGGAATTGAACCCGCACAGAGACCAGAGTTCAGACACTTTCAGATCGGTATTCTGTCTGAAACAGTCCACCGAATACATCACTCTATAGTAGTTCACGAACTGGCAGAAGTTCCTTCCTGTATAATGGCTTATGGCTCTTGAGATGTACAGTTTATTGGAAAACACCTTCTCCACAACATCATTTATTGTAAGGTCGCCACGGAGAAACGGCTTCTCCGCTTCAAAATAGGCCACAAGCCTGTCATACAGATCCTTGTAGACAGCCTTTTCCCTACTGGCTGCAGCCGAGGACTCTGCTGTGGATATCTTCATCGACTCTATTATCAGACGTTCACTCTCCCTGCAGACCACGAAGAGGGAATCATACGAAATGCGGAACACCAACGCACCTGCAAGTCCCACAAGCAGCATATTCAGAAGGAGCAGGAGCCAAGGAGAGCACAGCCAGTCCACATATATCAGCGCAGCTGACGAGAGTGCATAGAACAGGAAGAAGGCAAGGTACGCCAGATCCACCGCAAGACACACATAGGACCATACATTGCCCGACTGGATCAGCAGACGCACATTACACACTCTGATCCACAGACAGTATGCATAGACAGCCAGATGTCCTGCAGCGACAAGGAACAGCAGAACCAAAGGCAGACACACCGGAGGTTGCGGAAACACCCCAAATGCACACAGGGCATAATATGCAGTAAGAACAGCCTGGACGATCAATACCGAACACACTATGCGGATCCATCTGCAATGTTCATTCAGCGACAAAGCCATTACCGACAAGGCAGTGACAGCAAGACAGACATCAACACTGGCCCTCTCCACAAAACCGGTTCCCGCCGAGGCATCACACAGTACAAGCGCAGCATTGACTCCAAGCAGGACAGGTATCATCTTCTGACGTCTGTCCGCAAGCGCTTTGAACCGCACATTCCTCACAATCTGCAGCACTGCCAGACACAGAGACAAGACGACAACCGCAGTTGCCAAAATTATTTCCATATAGTCAGTTCTTTGTAGTTAATCACACGAAGATAAAGAATATCCCCCTCTCAGAGCATTCCGAGAGGGGGACATTCGTCACATTTTTCTTTTTCTTTAAATTATTTCTTTTTTTTAAAGAACTAGTTCTTCGATTTCACCTTGATTGCATCGAATCCCTGACCATATACTCCCATTACAGAAGATACTGAAAGGAATGCATCCGGATCGATTGACTTCACATAGCGGAGAAGGAGATTGAGGTCAGCCTTTCTGGTAACCACCATTATCACCTGCTTATCCTCCTTCGAGTACCATCCCTTTGCAGGAAGCACTGTCACTCCCCTCTTCATATCGAATGCGATTGCATCAGCCATCTCTGTAACCTTCTTTGTGAAGATGAATGCCTGAACAGACTGCTTCGATCCTGAAATATAAAGGTCGATGGCATAACCGCAGACTGTCACCTGCATAAGACCATATACCACAATGGCGATCTTTTCAGGATATCCGAGGAGAGCACCTTCTCTGTCGTATGAAGGAAGAAGAAGAGACGAAAGGATGATGATGATATCGATGATAAGGATCACTCGTCCAGGAGATGCGTGCTTGAACTTGCACCAGATCAGAGCAATGATGTCTGTACCACCTGTACTTCCTCCCTGTGACATCGAAAGTCCGATACCGACTCCGGCCATAATACCTCCGAGCACTGTGCAGACGATCTTGCTGTCCTGTGAGAAGTTGTCCACAAAATCAACAGGAATGAATTCCTGAGTGACGCCGAGCATAATGGATGTCATAATGATTGCGTAGATCGTCTTGGCGCCGAAACCGGTTCCAAGAATCTTTGTACCTACAATCAGAAGGACGATGTTCAACACAAAATATGTGACTGAAATCGGAATCAATCCGCTTGTCGCATACTGCAGAATTGCAGAGAAACCGGTGACACCACCACCGATCATACCGTTAGGAGTAAGGAACATTGCCCAACCCAATGCATAAAGCGTAAGACCGAGAGTAATCAGGAGATACTCTTTGATCAGGGTGGCAACTGATGTCTTCTGAAGCGTGTTACCCATTATTTAGCCTCCTCTATCTTATTTGTTTTCTTCAAATTTATACCTGTCTTGACTTCTTCGAAGCCTTCACCGAATACGCTCATCGCTGTAGATACAGAGACAAAGGCCTTAGGATCCATAGCCTTGATCTCACGGATCACCTCATTCATCTGATACTTTCTCGAAACGATCAGGAGAACCTTGCTCTCCTTCTGCGAGTACCAGCCGACAGACTGGAGCGCAGTCACGCCTCTATGCACATCGTTGATGATATGATCAGCAATCTCCTTGTATTTGGATGAGAACACAAGAATCTGAACCGACGACTTGTTTCCCAAGAGCACGAAATCGATACCGAATGAGAAGCCAAGCATAATGATGTACGCATATACGACATCAATGAGTCCCTTGTCCGGAAGCAGGAACAACGACGCGATGATGAATATATCAGTATAAAGATATACTCTTCCCGGCGATACAGGCCAGTATTTGTTGATGATCATAGCGATGATGTCGGTTCCGCCGGAACTTCCTCCACGCAGAAGGACGATACCGAGGCCGACAGCCTCCATTGCAGCTCCGATAAGGGCAGCAAGAAGTTTTTCATCATTCTCTACGAAACCATAATATTTCAGTACTTCAAACTCCGGAAGGATATTGAAGAGCACGGAAGTAAGGATGATCACATAGATTGTCTTGATGCCGAATGCCCTACCCAAGGACAGGAATCCGATGACAAGAAGACCGATGTTCATTATCCAGTAAGGGATACCCATCGGTATTGCACCGTTGGTCGCATACTCGATAATGGTACAGAGACCTGTCAAGCCTCCACTGGCCAGACCTGTAGGAATGATGATAGATGTCCACGCCATACAGAATATGACGGAACCTACAGTCATCAGGAAATAGTCCCACAGATGGTTCAGGACCTTGTTATTTTTCATAGGTTGATGCAGTATTATTTCACTACAATGTTCACGATCTTTCCAGGAACAACGATCACCTTCACGATGTTGCCCTCGCCTACATACTTGGCTGTCTGGTCGAGGCCGCGTACGTGTGCGTCGACATCCTCGCGTGACATATCGACAGGAAGCTCAACTGTAAATCTTGTCTTACCGTTGAATGATACAGCGTAAGTGCAGTTGTTCTCTACTGTGTAAGCCTCAACATACTCAGGGAAAGCTGCATAAGTGATGCTTTCGTTGTGTCCGAGAGTCTGCCAGAGCTCCTCAGCTACGTGAGGCGCAAACGGCGAGAGCAATACGAGGAGCTGCTCGAGGATCTCGCGCTTGCTGCACTTGAGATCGGTCAACTCGTTGACTGCGATCATAAATGCGCTGACTGCAGTGTTGAATGAGAACGCCTCGATGTCAGTGCGGACCTTGCCGATAAGCTTGTGGAGAGCCTTGAGTTCCTCCGGTGTTGCCTTCTCGTCAGTAACGATGAGACCGTCACGGTCGTAGAACATTCGCCATACCTTCTTGAGGAAGCGGTTTACACCGTCGATGCCCTTGGTATCCCAAGGCTTAGACTGCTCGAGAGGTCCGAGGAACATCTCGTAAAGACGAAGTGTATCAGCACCGTAAGTGTCGCAGATGAGGTCCGGATTGACTACGTTGAACATAGACTTAGACATCTTCTCGACTGCCCATCCGCAGATGTACTCGCCATCCTCGAGGATGAACTCTGCATTCGCATAGTCAGGCATCCAAGCCTTGAACGCCTCAAGGTCGAGACGGTCGTTGCGGACGATGTTCACGTCAACGTGGATCTCAGTAGTCTCATACTGATCCTTGAGACCGAGAGATACGAATGTATTTGTACCGATGATACGATATACGAAGTTTGAACGTCCCTGGATCATACCCTGGTTGATGAGCTTCTTGAACGGCTCGTTCTTGCATACATAACCGAGGTCATAGAGGAACTTGTTCCAGAAACGGGAGTAGATGAGGTGACCTGTAGCGTGCTCTGTACCGCCGATATAAAGGTCAACATCCTGCCAGTATCCGTTTGCGTCAGCACCTACGAGAGCCTCGTTGTTGTGAGGATCCATATAACGGAGATAGTATGCGCTGCTGCCTGCGAAACCTGGCATTGTGCTCATCTCGATCTGATATCCGTCGAATGTCCAGTCCTTTGCACGTCCGAGAGGCGGCTCGCCTGTCTCTGTAGGGAGGAACTTGTCCACCTCAGGGAGCTGGAGCGGAAGATCCGCAAGAGTCATAGGAGTTGCGATACCGTCCTTGAAATACATTGGGAACGGCTCACCCCAATATCTCTGACGTGAGAAGATTGCGTCACGGAGACGGTAGTTGATCTTTCTGTGTCCGATGCCCTGCTTCTCAACATATTCGATTGCTGCAGGAATAGCCTCCTTCACTGTCATTCCGTTGAGGAAGCCTGAGTTGCACATAATTCCCTCCTTTGCGTCGAAGCTTGACTCGCTTACGTCGCAGCCCTCGATGAGAGGAATGATAGGGAGGTCGAATGTCTTTGCGAAAGCATAGTCACGGCTGTCGTGAGCAGGAACCGCCATAATGGCACCTGTACCGTAACCTGCGAGCACATATTCACCGATCCATACAGGAACCTTGTTTCCTGTAAGAGGGTTTGTAGCGTAAGAACCTGAGAATACGCCGGTTACCTTGCGGGCCTCCATCATTCTCTCACGCTCTGTCTTCTTCTTGGCCATAGCGAGATACTCCTCAACTGCCTCCTTCTGCTCGGCTGTTGTGAGCTTCTCCACCCACTCGCTCTCTGGAGCGAGAACCATAAATGTAACTCCGAATACAGTGTCAGCACGTGTAGTGAAGATAGTCATATCGTACTCCTCAGTACCGTTTGACACCTTGAAGTTCATCTCTGCGCCCTGGCTCTTGCCGATCCAGTTGCGCTGCATATCCTTGAGTGAATCTGTCCAGTCGAGAGTCTCGAGGTCCTCAAGGAGACGTCCTGCGTATGCAGATACGCGGAGCTGCCACTGAGTCATCTTCTTCTGCTCTACAGGATGGCCTCCACGTACAGAGTATCCTTCCTTCACCTCGTCGTTCGCGAGAACTGTACCGAGAGCAGGACACCAGTTCACTGCAGTCTCGCCCTGATATGCGATTCTGTACTGCATAAGGACAGCGGCCTTCTCCTTCTCAGTGAAAGATGCCCACTCCTCTGCTGTGAACGGATTCACATCGCCGCACGCTGCGTCTACAGCTGCGCTTCCGCCTTCCGCGAAAGCAGCCTCAAGCTCAGCGATAGGACGAGCCTTCTGCTGTACATTGTCATACCAGCTTTCGAACATCTTCAGGAATGCCCACTGAGTCCACTTGTAATACTCAGGATCACAAGTGCGTACCTCACGCGACCAGTCATATGAGAAGCCGATTCTGTCCATCTGCTCACGGTAGCGTGCGATGTTCTTCTCTGTAGTCACAGCAGGATGCTGACCTGTCTGGATAGCATACTGCTCTGCTGGAAGACCGAATGCATCGTATCCCATCGGATGAAGCACATTGAAGCCGCAGAGTCTCTTGTAGCGGCTGTAGATGTCACTTGCGATGTATCCGAGAGGGTGTCCTACGTGAAGACCGGCTCCTGATGGATATGGGAACATATCCAGAACATAATATTTAGGCTTCGAGCTGTCGATCTCTGCCTTGAATGTATGGTTGGCAGCCCAATATGACTGCCATTTCCTTTCGATTTCCTTAAAATTATATTCCATAGGTAAATATTGAACTTACAAAATTAACATTATTTCCGAATTCCGACTCTTGCACGGCCATCTTTCTTTTCAAGACGGAATTCCACCGGAATAGTGATGGAGGTTCTGACCTTCTCACCTCTGTGTTTTCCCGGCTTCCATTTAGGCGATGCATTGACCACCTTGAGGGCCTCTTCATCGAGTTCCGGAGAAACGCCTCTCACCACTCTTGCATCCGACACCTTTCCATCCTTGTTGATGATGAACTCCACCATCACTCGGCCCTGGATGCCGTTCTTCACCGCTTCAGGCGGATACTTGAGATACTGATACACCCACTTTTCAAGGAACTGGTTCGGATCAGCACTGTTCAGGAACGTAGGTCTCTGGTCACAGTCGTTGTATGCCACCACATCATCCTTCGGCGCGGACTTGGCAGCAGGCTTGTCTGTCCTGAACATAATCTGTCCTCCGAAGTTCGCAAGCGCGAGAGTGAAGTTGTAGATATACTCAAGTTCCTTCTCCATCAGGGCATAGTCGATGATGGACTGGGTATCGCGTTCGGTATTGTGCTCCGGATAACGTCCTGTAGTGAACATCACTGAAGGTATCTCCTTGTCATAGAACGCTCTATGATCCGATGGATATGCCTCCAGAGAGACGATTTCAGGAAGGATAGGCTGGAGCTCGCCTGTAAGAGTACGCAGAATCGAATTCATATCCGCGTTAGAGGATGTGTAAGCATAGAATCCGTTATATCCTGTTCCCAGCATATCCAGATTTATCATAGCATCGATGTTGCCGGCATCCTTGAAAGATCTGTTGAGGAAATACCACGAACCAGCGAACGTCTCACCGGATGCACCGAAGGCAACGAAAAGGACAGAGCGCCTGAAAAGGATAGAATTGGTCTGCACCATACGCGCAAGCTCAAGCATAACAGCCAGACCTGACGCATTGCCGTTGGCACCGTAGAAGATCTTGTTTCGAGGTTCGCCGTCCACTGTCATCATCATCGAACCGATGTTGTCCATACGCGCTCCCACAACGATATATCTGTCGCGGAGAGTCTTGTCGTAACCCTGGACAAAACCGATGACATTGCGGGAAGTGAGGGTGTCTCCAGCCTCAGAACGGAGTCCGAACTCTTCTCCACCCTTAGGTGAGATGACATCCACTCCATACTGCTTGAAAATCTCCTCAACATACTCTGCAGCCATTTTCTCTCCTTCCGAACCGGCCTTTCGGCCCTCCATCATAGCGGAAGAAAGCTCGCGAACGTGCGACTTCATCGCAGACACGGTCTCGCCGTCATACAGGTCCTCATAAACGGAGCCACTCCTGAACTGTGCCGAAGCCGACAGAGTCAGGAGAGCAGAAAAGCAAAATATTGCAACTTTTTTCAGATTCATCTTTTATTCATTCACAAGTATCCACACGTCATTAGGGCAGAACGACTCCTCGCGTACCTCCTTGAGGGCGGCGAACGCATCCTGCACCTTATTTCGAGGACATACTCCTACAGCAATCATACCATTGCGGAAATTGATGAGTGCAGGAGCGTATTCACCCTCGCTGCTGATCCTCTCAACCATCCTCTCCGCATTGGCTCGTGCACGGAATGCACCCACGATAACATAATAACGGGCTTCAAGCTTCGATGAGAAAAGACCTCCGAGTTCTGCAGGATTAAGGATGCTTCCCACCTCCTGTCTCAATGAATCATATACTGCCAGAGAATCCTGGAGCGCCTTCTGAACCTGCTTTATCGAATCAAGGCGGGCCTGCTCTGCAGCCACCTCAGCCTCCTTCTGGATCCTGAGGATTTCCAGTCTTGCCACCTCTATATCTTCACTTGTCGGACGACCTGCCAATCTTCTCATAAAGTCACAGCTTGTCACCGTCATAAGCACGGCCAAAGCCAACAGAATATAAGACTTCTTCATACCAGTCAATAGTTTGCGTATTCGTGCAAATTTAGTCAATTAATGCGCTGAGACAAAATAAAAATGATATATTTGTATCCTAAACCACATTAAAAATTGCATACTGCCGAAAGATACATCCTAAGATTTCTCCTCTGCTCTGTCCTGCCTCTGCTTTTCAGCAGTTTACGGGCAGACGCGCAGTCATCCGAATACGGTTACGGATGGGACAGGATGTGGGGCAGCGCAGCTCCTCTTTTCGTTCAGGACACCTTGGAGATCTGCTTTATGGGAGATGTTATGATGCACTCCGCGCAGATTGACAACGCCAGGAGAAAAGACGGCAGTTATGACTTTTCAACCTATTTCCAGCACATCGAAGACAGGATAAGCAAGGCCGACCTGGCCATCGCGAATATGGAATTCACCTTGGGAGGCGAACCTTATTCCGGCTATCCCTGCTTTTCCGCTCCTGACGCATTGGCAGACTACTGCGCAGACTGCGGATTCGACTTGTTCCTGTGCGCGAACAACCATATATTCGACACCGGATCGAAGGGTGCGGAAAGGACACTCGAGCGCTACCGTGAGCTTGAGATCTCAAAAGGCATAAAGTTCACAGGACTTGCCGGAAACGAGACAGAATACAGCAGGAATTTCCCGCTGATGATACGCAGAAAAGGCATCTCTCTGGCGCTTGTAAACTTCACTTACGGAACCAATATCGGAGGCTCGGCAAAGTGGCCTAAGGTCAATTACGAGGCAGACAAAAGAGCGATTTCAGAAGCCTTGTCGAAGGCTATGGAAGCCGACTGTGATTATGCCGTTGCACTCCCTCACTGGGGCCAGGAATATAAATTGCAACATTCTGATTCTCAGGAGAAAACAGCAAAATGGTTGATCAGCGAAGGTGCAGATATGATAATCGGAGCACACCCTCACGTCGTCCAGGATATGCAGATGATCGAAGGGAGTCCGGTAGTCTATTCACTGGGCAATGCAGTGTCGAATATGAGTGCGGCAAACACCCAGATAGAGCTGATGGCAACCGTGAGAATCGCAAGGCACGGCAACGGCGACCTTGAGATGCTGCCGCTGGAGTTCACCTATCTCTGGTGTTCACGTCCTGGCGGATATTGCAGTTCTTATACTGTCCTTCCTATAAAGGATTATATAGGACGACGCGCCGAATGGCAAGGATATTGGGACTATGATAAGATGGTGTCATCTTATCGACGAGTTATGGAAGAGACCGGAATCAAAGACGGTCCGACCGATGAAAACGAATAATTGATAACAATATAAATGAGTAGAAACACCATCAGATTAGAAGCCATAGACCCGCTTGAGATCTATGGAGCAGCAAATAAGAACCTCGAGGCTCTTTGCAGTTATTTCCCTGAGTTAAAGGTAATTGCAAGAGGCAACGAGATCATCCTGGAAGGAAGCGACGAAGACATTGAGAACTTCACAGTGAAACTCAAGATGCTGATTGAAAGACGCCACCACAAGATGAACGTAACTCCTTACGATGTGGAAGACCTCTTCGACGGAGAAGCCACACCTGACAGATACAAGCTCTGCGGCAACTCTGTCATAGTGCACGGCAACGACGGAAAGCCTATCAAGGCCAGGAACAGGACTCAGGAGGAGATGGTGAAAGCCTACTTCGGCAACGATCTCATCTTCGCAGTCGGCCCGGCAGGTACCGGAAAGACATACATCGCCATTGCATTGGCAGTCAGGGCTTTGAAGAACAGGGAGATCAAAAGGATCATACTTACACGTCCGGCCGTGGAAGCAGGTGAACGCCTCGGCTTCCTGCCAGGAGACCTCAAGGACAAGCTCGACCCGTATCTCCAGCCTCTTTATGATGCCTTGGGAGATATGATTCCTGCAAAGAGACTTCAGGAGTTTATGACCGAGGGCACAATCCAGATCGCTCCCCTCGCCTATATGCGAGGCCGCACTCTCGACAGGGCCTGTGTGATTCTCGACGAGGCGCAGAACACCAACCTCGGACAGTTGAAGATGTTCCTCACCCGTATGGGATGCGATGCCAAGTTCATCGTCACAGGAGACGCCAGCCAGATCGACCTTCCTAACAAAAGGGATTCAGGCCTCCTCAAGGGCATAGAGCTTACGAAGAACATCAAGGGGATACAGACAATCACCTTCCGCAACGAAGACATTGTCCGTCACCCTCTCGTCACCAAGATCGTCAAGGCTTTCGAAAAGGCAGAATAAAAAAAGGCAGCTCGATTTGAGCTGCCTTTTCTATTGTATTTCAACTGATTAGTTGATGCCGTTCTTTACGATGTCATCATACTTCTTGTAACCGGCCTCATACTGCTCACCCTTAGAGTAGAAGCGGTAGTAGATGTTCTTGAGGTACTCGGCGATGCTCACCTTGAGGTTGTTGTCCTTTGTAACCTCGAATGCCTTCTCGAATGGATCGATAGCGTCCATAAGGGCCTTCTCGAACTGCTCAACGAGAGCGTTGTACTTAGCGTCATCGTACTCGTTTGAAGCCTCCTCAGAAAGCTTTACAGCGAGCTCGTAGTAGAGAACACCTGCTCCGATGTAACCGAACTCGTAAGCTGGGTTGATGTCTGCGCACTGGTAGTAAGCTGCTACAGCCTTCTCGACGTTGCCGAGCTCCTTGTATATGTTACCCTCAACGTAGTAGAGAGAAGCGTTGTCAGGCTCGTTCTGCTTAGCCATAGCGATGAGCTCGAAGAGTCTGTCCGCGTTCTCGTTGTTCTCAAGATAGTAGTTGATGAGACCGATGAGGATGCTCTGGCTCTGTGGATAAGTAACGAAACCTGTCTCGAGGACCTCTGCGCTCTTCTTAGCGTCACCGAGGTTCTTGTAAACGTCAGCGAGCTTTGCGAAAACCTCACCATCATCATAGTAATAGTTTACAGCGAGACACTTCTCGAAGTAAGTCTTTGCTCTCTCATAATCCTTTACCATCCAAGCTGTGAAACCTGCGTTGTAAAGAGATGTAGTGTCAACCTGTGCGAGAGGCTCAGTAGCCATAGCGTCAGCTGCGAGACCGAAAAGCTCACTTGCCTTTGCGAGATCGCCGAGCTGATAGCTGTTCATACCCTCGCTGAGGTACTTCTGTGAAATCTGGGTGAGACCAGTGTTGATATCCTTAACCTTTGACTTCTTGAGGTCAACCTCGTATGCCTTCTTGTAAGCCTCTACAGCCTTTGCAAGAGCGTTCTCGCATACTGGGTTAGTCACGTTGATAAGGATGATCTGACCGCTCTGGTTGAAGTAAAGCTCCTTGTCAGCGAAAATCTGCTTGAGGCAAGGCTCGCCACCGAGAACTGCCTGCTCCTCAGCAACTGGCTTCTGGTTACCCAAAAGAAGCGGAAGCTCCTGGAAACCTGCACCAACCCAAAGGTTACCTGTAGGAGCGTTGTATGCATCCATATAAGCAGTAGCAAGCTTTGTCCAAGTAGCCACCTTTACTGCCTTCTTAGGGTTCTGTGCTGCAACTTCAGCCGCCTCAACTGCCTTCTTGGCAGCCTCTGGAGTCTTCACCTGTGCATCAGCTACCTGTACTGAAAGAAGGACTGCCAATGCGATAAGAATTCTTTTCATAATGTTGTGATATTAAGTTAATTATTTGTATTCTCTGTGTTCTCGGTCTGCTCAGTCTGCTGTTCTGCCGGCTGATCTTCCTCAGTCTTGTTTACTGCAGAAACCGCCGCGATAGCATCACCGTCCTTGATGTTGATGAGACGTACACCCTGAGTAGCACGGCCAGCCTGCTTGATGCCTGAAACCGCCATCCTGATGGTGAGACCTGACTTGTTGATGATCATAAGGTCATTCTCGTCAGTTACGTTCTTGATAGCCACGAGTGCACCTGTCTTCTCTGTGATCTGGAGCGTCTTAACACCCTTTCCGCCTCTGCTTGTCTTGCGGTACTCATCGAAGTCTGTGCGCTTTCCGTAACCGTTCTCGCTGACTACGAGGATTGTGTGTGCAGCCGCATCCTCAGCTGTAGGATCATAGGTAATCATACCTACAACTTCATCATCATCTTCAATATTTATGCCGCGCACACCTGATGCAGTTCTTCCGAGTGCTCTTGCATCCGCCTCATCGAAGCGGCAGCAGCGTCCGTTGCGGCCTGCAAGGAGGATCTCGCTGTGACCGTTGGTCATAACTGCCTCGAGGAGTTCGTCTCCGTCACGTACTGTGATCGCGATCACACCGTTTGTACGAGGACGTGAGTAAGCCTCGAGAGATGTCTTCTTGATGATACCCTTCTTGGTACCGAGGACAATATAGTTGTTGTTGATGTAATCCTCATCCTTGAGGTTCTTCACATTGAGGTATGCCTTGATCTTGTCATCCGGCTCGATGTTGATAACGTTCTGGATCGCACGACCCTTTGATGCACGTGATCCCTCTGGAATCTCGTAAACCTTGAGCCAGTAGCACTTACCGTTCTGAGTGAAGAGGAGCATAGTGCTGTGCATATTCGCAACATAGATATGCTCGATGAAATCCTCGTCACGAGTAGCGCTTCCCTTCATACCTACGCCGCCTCTGTTCTGGAGACGATACTCGGCAAGTGAAGTTCTCTTGATATATCCGAGATGAGAGATTGTGATGACCACATCCTCATCAGCATAGAAGTCCTCCGGGTTGAACTCTTCTGAAGAAAGGGCGATCTCTGTTCTTCTTGCGTCGCCGTACTTCTCCTTCATTTCGAGAGTCTCGTCCTTGATGATGCCGAGCTGGAGATGCTCGTTTGCAAGAACATCTTCGCAGTACTTGATGAACTTCATAAGTTCGTCGTACTCGCTCTGGAGCTTCTCTCTCTCGAGTCCTGTGAGCTGGCGGAGTCTCATCTCCACGATAGCTGTCGCCTGAACCTCAGTAAATGCGAACTGCTGCATAAGCTCTGCCTTCGCATCCTCGACATTCTTTGAAGAGCGGATGATGTTGATGATCTGATCGATCACATCGAGAGCCTTGAGGAGTCCCTCGAGGATATGCGCCCTCTTCTGAGCCTTGTCGAGATCGAACTTGGTTCTGCGGAGGATAACCTCGTGTCTGTGTCTTACGAAGTATTTGATGAGATCCTTGAGGTTGAGCGTACGAGGACGTCCGTTCACAAGGGCCACGTTGTTCACCGAGAAGCTTGACTGAAGCGGAGTATACTTGAAGAGAGTGTTGAGAACCACATTCGAGTTCGCGTCTTTCTTGAGACGGATCACGATGCGGACACCCTTCATAGTAGTCTCGTCGTTGATGTATGCGATACCGTCGATCCTCTTGGTCTCAACGAGCTCTGCGATCTTCTCGATCATCTCTCTCTTGTTGACCATATACGGGATCTCAGTCACAACGATGGTCTCACGGCCCGAGTCGCTCACCTCGATGTCTGTCTTCGAACGGATAACGATACGGCCACGACCTGTCTCGAATGCATCCTTGATGCCCTGACGGCCCTGGATGATACCTCCTGTAGGGAAGTCCGGACCCTTCACGTAATGCATCAGCTCCTCGACAGTGATATCAGGATTGTCGATGTATGCGCAGATGGCGTCGCAGCACTCAGTAAGGTTGTGCGGAGCCATATTTGTCGCCATACCTACAGCGATACCTGATGAACCGTTGAGAAGAAGGAGAGGAATCTTTGTAGGGAGAACAGTCGGCTCCTGAAGAGAGTCGTCGAAGTTGTTCTGGAAATCCACTGTATCCTTCTCGAGGTCTGCAAGCACCTCGTCAGAAAGTTTCGAGAGCTTTGCCTCGGTGTATCGCATTGCAGCCACAGGGTCACCGTCCATCGAACCGAAGTTACCCTGTCCGAATACGAGCGGGTATCTAAGGCTCCAGTCCTGAGCCATTCTGGCCATAGCGTCGTAAACGCTGGAGTCTCCGTGCGGATGGTACTTACCGAGAACCTCACCGACGATACGGGCAGACTTCTTGGTCTGGCTGGTATGTCTGAGTCCGAGGCCGTCCATTCCGAAGAGAACTCTTCTGTGTACAGGCTTGAAACCGTCACGCACGTCAGGGAGTGCCCTGGACACGATTACAGACATTGAGTAGTCGATATACGCATTCCTCATCTGCTGGTCGATGTTCACCTGCTCAATTCTACCTGTTTTTACCTCATTTTCCATATATGATATTTACTTTTTATCTTGATTATACATCTTGGCAAAGTTACAAAAAAATTAGTAATTTTGTGCAATCAAGAACGATTTTAATAGTAACAGACATATTTTTTCGCATATATGGAAATCAGCATATCGGACGAGCTCAATTCAATCATCAATTTCTCGAGAGAAGAGGCTATGAGAACGGGCAGTTACGGCATTGCCCCTGACCATCTTTTCCTCGGAATGCTCCGCCACAGAGAGAACACCGGAGTAGACGCTTTGCGCGGCACCGTCATCGACATAGAGGAGATGAAGGAGTTCATCGACGGCAGGATATTCACCAACGAGCACGTCCCTTATTCGGACATCGACAAGGTCTCGTTTTCACGCGGAGCACAGAATGTGCTCAGCCTCACAATCCTTGAGGCGACCAAGGTGCGCAGCGCCAAGGCGGCTTCACAGCACCTTCTTCTCGCCCTCTGCAGGGCCGGAGGTTCTTACGGCTACACATTTATGCGTGACCAGGGAATCGACTACGAGCACATCTTCAAGTATCTGGACAGGAACGAACTGCTTGACAGAGACACTGCCGTGCAGACCCCTTCGGAGAGCGAAAAGCCGGAGGAGGAAGCTCCGCAGATCCGCATCCGAGCAGTCCAGGAGAACGCCGAGGAACCGGAGAAACAGACATCTCCGCTCGAGGAGTTCGGATACGACATCACACAGGCTGCAAGAGAAGGCAGACTGGATCCGCTCGTAGGACGAGAGGACGAGATCCAGAGGGTGATACAGATCCTTGGCCGCAGACGCAAGAACAACCCGATGCTCGTGGGCGACCCGGGAGTCGGAAAGTCTGCCATCGTGGAGGGAATCGCGCTCAAGATCGTATCCGGCGACATACCGCCTGTCCTTGCCGACAAACGACTCATATCACTTGACCTCGGTTCTATCGTGGCAGGCACAAAATACCGCGGAGACTTCGAGAAGAGACTCAAGTCGATCATCAACGAGGTGGCAGCAAATCCGGATGTCATCCTGTTCATAGACGAGTTCCACACTATCGTCGGAGCCGGCGGCGCATCAGGAAGTCTGGACGCTGCGAATATGCTGAAGCCGGCGCTTGCGCGAGGCGATATCCAGTGCATCGGAGCGACCACTATGGACGAGTTCCACAAGATCGTGGAGAAGGACGGAGCGCTTGACAGAAGATTCCAGAAGATCGTAGTGGAACACACTGACGTTCAGCACACTATATCCATCCTTACAAGACTGAAGACCAACTATGAGAAGCATCACAATGTAACTTATACAGAGGATGCGATCGAGGCTTGCGTAAGGATGTCGGAGCGATATATCACGGACAGATGTCTGCCGGACAAGGCGATTGACGCTATGGACGAAGCTGGCTCTATGGTGCGTCTGAAAAACCCGCAGAAGAAAGGCACAGTCACAGCAGAGGATGTGGCTACAATCATATCGAAGATGACCGGAATCCCTTCGGGAAAGGTAGCTGAAAGCGAGGGAGGAAAACTGATGAATATGCGTCAGAAACTCCAGAAGAGGATTATCGGACAGGACGAGGCTATCGACAAGGTAGTCAGGGCAATACAGAGAAACAGAGCCGGCATCAAGGATCCGGGCAAGCCTATCGGAACCTTCATCTTCTTCGGCCCTACAGGAGTTGGAAAGACACAGCTTGCCAAGTCGCTTGCGGAGTATCTTTTCGATTCGGAAGACAATATGATCCGACTCGATATGAGCGAATATATGGAGAAGTTCAATGTATCGAGACTCATCGGAGCGCCTCCGGGCTATGTGGGATTCGAGGAAGGAGGACAGCTGAGCGAAAGAGTAAGGCGCAAGCCGTACTGCGTCGTGCTGCTGGATGAGATCGAGAAGGCTCATCCTGATGTGTTCAATATCCTTCTCCAGGTTATGGACGAAGGACGTCTGACAGACAGCAACGGAAGGACTGTAAGTTTCCGCAACACCATCGTGATTATGACATCCAACGTGGGCAGCAGGGAACTTGAGGAATACGGCACAGGAGTCGGTTTCAACACCGCCGGCAAGAATGTGAACGTAAACCGCAAGGCAGTCCTTGAAAAGGCTGTCAGAAAGGCATTCCCGCCTGAATTCATCAACAGAGTGGATGAGCAGGTATTCTTCAACCCTCTCACCAAGGAGGACATCGAGAAGATCATCGATATCGAACTCAAGGGTCTCAAGCAGAGAGTAAAGGAAGCGGGATTCGGCCTCAAGGTCACAGCGGCAGCCAAAAGATTTGTCGCAGACACAGGCTACGATCCGAATTATGGTGCCAGACCGCTCAAGAGAGCCATCCAAAGACTCATCGAGGACCCTGTTTCCGAGCATATCATCGCAGACCGTATGCTTTCCGGAAAGAACGCCAGAAAAGATGCGGATATCCGCGTGAGTCTGACCAAGGACAAGGAGAACACTCTGGTGGAATGGGTCTAAGCCATATCCATTCCCATAAGTTCAAGATCCAGATCACTTATCAGATCCACAAGAGTTCTGTAAGAAGCTTCAGAAGTGAACATTGTGCTGAGGCCTGAAAGTGTGTTTTCTGTATTCATAACTGTATGTTTTAAAGGTTTCTATCTGTTTGTTGATGCAAAGATAGACCCACATTGTGCCAATCTATGGCACATCAAATAAATTTTTGCAAATATGATAAGACTTGTAGTATTCGACCTTGACGGAACGCTTCTGGACACACGTAGAGACATCGCAGAGGCCTGCAACTATGCCCTCAGAAGCTGTGGCTGCCCCGAGCGCAGTCTGGGAGAGTACAATATGCTCGTCGGACGCGGCATAACCAATCTTTTCAGAGGTGCACTCCCCGAGGAATGCAGGAGCGAGGAGATGGTTGAGAAGATGAGATCATTCTTCGTGCCGTATTACAATGAGCACAGCTGCGACTTCACCGCTCCATATGAGGGAGTCGATGAACTCCTTGAGAACATAGCAGGAAAAGGTGTGGCTCTTGCAATAGCATCAAACAAATACCAGCAGGGCACCCAGGGGCTTGTCGACAGATATTTCGGCCGCCACAGTTTCGCCGCCGTGCTCGGGGAAAGGCCGGGACACCCTATCAAGCCTGATCCTTCGATTGTACTTGAGGCAATGGAGGCGGCAGGAGTCACAGACCCGGACGAAGTGGTATATTGCGGTGATTCGGACGTGGATATGAAGACAGGCATCGGCGCAGGAGTAAAGACAGTCGGAGTGACCTGGGGCTTCAGAACCAGAGAGGAACTTGAGGCATATTCGCCTTGGATGCTTGCCGACACCGCAGGGCAAATCTACGAAGCTCTGTCGCAGTATCTGAAATAAATATTTATATTTGAGCAGCAAACCCAAACACCGAGGTTATGAGAACAAACGAAAGATATACTGACAAACTCGCGAAATACATTCTTCTTGCAGCCGGAATCGGCATCGCTGCAGCATTATGCTGGTTCTTCAAGAATGTACTCATATATATTCTCGTAGCGGTAGTGGTATCACTGATAGCAAAGCCTATAATGGTATCACTCAAGAAGATAAGCATCAAGGGACGCAAGGCTCCGGACTGGCTGCTCGCCGCCCTCTCGCTTGCCATCGTAATGGGAATACTGACAGCAGTAGCCTATATCATAGTCCCTATCGTCAGCGGAATCATCAAGAACATCTCGATGAGCAACATCGAGGGAGCCGCCAAGAGCGTCGCTGTCCCTCTCGCGAACCTCAACGAATATCTCAGGACCAGTTTCACATCACTGGGCAGCGACTTCAGGCTTGAGATAGCAGTCCTGCAGGAAGTCCAGAAACTGTTCAACCCTGCCGAGTTCTCCAACTGGATAGGATCTGCAGCATCATTCATAACAAGCCTCGGGGTGGGCCTGTTCTCTGTGGTCTTCATAGGTTTCTTCTTCATCAAGGATGACGGACTCTTCACCGAGATAGTATGCGCACTCGTCCCGGACAGACACGAGGCCACTACCGAAAAGGCGATCTCTGATATAGGACATCTACTTTCGAGATATTTCACAGGAGTGATGATAGAGGTGGCAGGAGTTGCGCTGATAAACTTCCTCGGACTCTTCCTCGTCGCAAGACTCGGAATCAACGCCGCACTTGGAATCGCCTTCCTGACAGGCATATTCAACATCATTCCTTACGTAGGTCCTCTTCTCGGAGGAGCACTCGGAACAGTACTGGGACTCATCCTCAAATACAGCAGTGCAACGCCTGTGGGTCTGGACGTGAACTTCTGGATATTCACAACCATCCTGATAGCGATATTCTGCGTCACCCAGCTGGTGGACAACTTCCTCTATCAGCCTCTAATCTACTCGACAAGCATCAAGGCAAAGCCTCTCGAGATCTTCATCGTCCTGCTCATCGTGGGACACATCGGAGGCCCTATGTCGATGATCATAGCGATACCGGTTTATACAGTCTTCCGTGTGATCGCATTCCGCTTCTTCGGACATATCAAGGCTATCAAGCGACTGATTCCGGACGAGAAGCTTATAACATCAGATGAAAACGAAGAATAATATGAAGAAAATCCTTATTGCATTCGCACTTGTATGGTGTGCATTCTCTACAGCATCGGCTGCTGAGAAGATTTCCCCTGACGGAACATACCTTTTCGTCGAAAGAGACACCTGCGAGCTCTTCCTTGACGTCTATAACCCGGCAAAGGGCAGCATCACCAAGATCGACGGGAAGACAAAGCCTACAATCATATTTATGTTCGGAGGCGGATTCATCGGAGGCGCCCGTGACGACGAGGGCTACAACGGCTGGTTCAAGACTATGACCGACAACGGATACAGAATCATCTCCATCGACTATCGTCTCGGACTCAAAGGTTCGAACAAAGTGGGAGTGGCTCAGGTAAATGTACTGGACAAGGCCATCCATATGGCAGTAGAGGACCTTTTCAGCGCGACAGCATTCATCATTGAAAATGCGGAACAGCTTGGCGTGGACCCTTCAAACATCGTCATCAGCGGTTCTTCTGCAGGAGCGATCAGCGTAATGCAGGCAGAGTACGAGGTCTGCAACAGGACATCCTGGACAAATACTCTTCCGGAAGGATTCAGATATGCAGGCGTGATGTCGTTTGCAGGAGCCATCCTTTCGAGAGAGGGTAAAGTAAACTATAAGGAACGACCTTGCCCGACTCTTATGCTCCACGGCACTGCGGACAAACTCGTTCCTTACGAACAGATCGCCTTCTTCAATCTTGGATTCTTCGGAGCCGGAAAGCTTGTGAAGAGATTCGAGAAGTTCGGATTCAACTATAATATGTATCATTTCATCGACTACGGCCACGAGATTGCCGGCTCGATGAACACTACAACAGACCTCCAGTTCAAGTTCCTTGAAACAAACGTGATGAACGGAAAGGAGAGAATCATTGAAGCTTGGGTTACAGACCCGAACGTATGGAAAGGTTCGGGCCCGCAATCAAGAAAAGAGCTTTATCACAAATAATCTGCTATTCGTAGACTCTTATGACATCGCCTGTGGCTGAGTAATGGGTACCACCCAAACGATTGCCCCAGGCGAATTTTCCTTCAAACCAGGTGCCGTCGTTGTAGTAGCACTTTCCTTTACCGTGAGGGAAACCGTTCTTGATCTCACCCTCATATACCACTCTGTACTTGTCGATTGTCTTTCCTCTTCCCTGGATGAGGATTCCGTCTTCGAACACACCCTCGAGCCAGTAGCCGTCAGACATTGTTACCTTTCCTTCGATAAGGTTCTCTCCTCTGAACTTACCCTTGCAGGTAACCTTGAGAGATGTCACCGATGTTCTCACCATCACCTTGACGCCGGCCGGCTTGATGAGTGTAGCCTTTCCATATCCTGCCGAGATATTGTCGAACTTGTATGAGAGCTCATCGTTGCGTACGACGTTGCTCTTTCTAGGATCCTGGCGTACAGGCTCCTTGACCTTTACTGGCGCACCGTACTCGAATTCACCCTTGAATACAGAACCGTCTGCCTTGTGAAGCTCTCCTGTTCCGTGAGGTACTCCTTCAGAGCACTTGCCCTGATATACCGAGCCGTCTTCATTGACGCAACGCATACTTCCCTGCACGAGACCTGCCTCAGAGAATCTTCCCTCATACCAGGTACCGTCAGAATATGTGATCCTTCCCTCAATGAAACTACCGCTGTCGAAACGTCCTTCCATCACAACTGACGGAGATGAGGTCGAAAAAGGCGCAAGCTTCACACCGCAGCGTGTCAAAGAGGCACCGGCACCTGTTGGTGCATCTACGAATGAGAACGTGATGCGGCCTTCGCCCTGATAGCTGTCGGCAAAGAAAGATCCAGTATAGAATGATGATTCCTGCATTCCGTTGTCGTGCTCGATTTCACGTCTCTTGGTTCCCTCGCCGTACTGCTTGCCATATGCGAAAAGACCTGATGTCTGGATAGACTCACCTTCAGCCACGATGCTTCTCTGTCCCTGTCCCTCAAGCACCCCGTCCAAGAAGAAGCCGATATGAGTCTCTGTTCTTGAGCCATCCTTAGCCTTCCATTCACGGATACCCTGGCCCATATTACCCGACATTCTGCCCTTGAATACAGATGTCTGGTTCTCATCCTTTGTCCAGGTCATCACTCCATTGACAAACTTTCCGTCAACGAACTCGCCCTCTACGGTTCTGCCTGGCTCATACACCTTGGACTGGCCATAAAGCTGGCCGTCGATGAACACTCCCTGATAACGTGACTTCGACTTCTCATCATATGCGCTTCCATAACCGAAACGAAGTCCTTCATCACTGTATGGAGAAGGCATAATACCATTCTTGTCCTTACCTACAGGCACTTCCTTCCTGTACTGGTCATCGATCCAATACTGTTTTACAGACGGCTTGCCAGGCTTGGTAACAGTGATAAGTCCGTGTCTCTTGCCGTTCTTGAAGTTTCCTTCATATGTAACGCCCTTCTTGTCGGTCAACTTACCGTTTCCGTAAGGTTTCTGGTCACGTGTCTCACCCTGATATGTGTAGTCCCCTACCTTCATCTCCGCATACGGACGAAGCAGTTCAGGGAAATATTCAGGGAACTCCCTTGAGATAGAGACATACTCGACCACGCTGGCTCTGTGCTGAGAATTTATGATCTTGTTCTTCTCAAGCTTCTCCATAAACTCATTGATGAAGTCATCCGAGGCAAGGTCCGCAGCTGCCTTCACTTCAGTCATATATACGGCATACTTCTGTCCGAGTGCAGAAAGAGCGAAGTCCTCTACCTCCTTGACAGCATCCTTGCTGAGGTAATCCACAGCAGTTATCTTGTAGATGTTGTAAAGGTTGGCCATCACCTTCTTTGCTGCAGTCCTCATCAGCTGAATGTGGCTCGCAGGTACACCTGCCGACTTGGCACTGGTGATTGCAGTACTTTCCTCTCCGTACATATCGTCGATCACAGACTGCAACGAAGAGAACGTACTCTTGAAGGTTGGCTCAAGTCCGGCACCGTAAGTCTTGTCTGACAGACCGTATACGAAAGGAACACCGCCTCCAAGTTCATACTCCAATGCCTTTGTGATATTCTCGAGATATGATGTAAAGAACGCGTCGGATGAAAGATATCTGTATCCGTCTGTATGGTAATACTTCAGGATTTCTCTGAGTTCCTGATCTGTGAAAGATGCGAGGGGCTCACGTGAAATCTTCTTCAGGAATTCCGCGTACGTCCAATGGATCATAAGCTTTTCATCAGGCTTCATCTGGTTTGCACTCAAGGCAAGGTTTACCATCGAGCGTGATATGCCGCCGATTACAACCGAATCTTCCAATGACTCCCTGGTCTGTGCATTGGAAGAGATTGCGCCTACTATGCAGGCGCAAAGAAGGAAAAAGAATCTTTTCATATCTACTTTCTGTTTTTTCTTGATTTACGGATACCCTTCACAGCCTGAATGGTCATCTCGTCTACCATAGATTTGTGTGCTGCTGTAAAGTTGAGGAAGGCTGCCGCCATCGGGAAGAGTAGCGAAACCGAGAAGGCCATATCTCCGTGGAAGCGGAAGAAGTCGATGCCGAGCCAGATCTGGAAGCCCAGAGAAAGGAGGCCGGCGATGACGCATACCCTTGCCTGAAGGAAGAACATCTTATATGTAGCCACCGATGCCAGATTTGCACTGAGGAGCATAATCATAAGCACCAGATAAGGCATCTTTTCGTAATATCTTATGATGACCTCAGATCCTTCAGGGCCTGCAATTGTTGCAAACCTGCAGAAGAACATTGAGGCGATGAGCGCTGTCGATATACCTAAATATAAGGTCTGTATTCTTTGCCACATAATTTCCGATATTTTAACAATGGGGACAAAAGTAGGAATTTTCATAGGAAAAAACTATATTTGAACGATTATTGACTATCTGACGAAATTTAAAGTACAACATTATGAGAATAGCAGAATCAGAACTTATCATCAACGGAGACGGCTCGGTATTCCACCTTCATCTCCGCCCTGAGGAACTTGCTGACAACGTGATCCTCGTAGGTGACCCTGGCCGCGTGGATATGATTGCAGAATATTTCGAAGAGAAGGAGTTCAGACACGAGTCACGTGAATTCGTATCTGTAACCGGAAAATACAAGGGCGTCAGAATGACAGCCCTCTCGACAGGTATCGGTACCGACAACATCGACATCGTGATGAACGAGCTCGACGCTCTCGCAAACATCGACTTCACGACAAGAGAGGTGAAGCCTGAGCACAAGTGCCTCAACATCCTCCGCATCGGTACATCAGGAGCCATCCAGCCTGAGATTCCTCTCGGAGGCTTCGTATTCTCACACATTTCGGTGGGTTGCGACGGTCTCCTCAACTGGTACGCTGACAGAGACAAGATCGCTTTGGCTGACATCGAGGAGGCATTCAAGAAGCACACAAACTGGAACAAGCATCTTCCTGACCCATATTTCGTAAGAGCAGGAGAAAAGATGATCGAGAAGTTCAAAGATTGCACATACAAGGGTATGACCATCGCAGCATCAGGTTTCTACGGTCCTCAGGGACGTGTTCTCCGTATGCCGCTCGCAATGCCTGATATGCTCGACACATTCGAGAGCTTCAGATTCGGAGACGAGAAGGTGACAAACTTCGAGATGGAAGGATCCGCACTTGCAGGTATCGCAGCACACCTCGGACACAACGGCGGTACAGTATGCTGCATCATCGCTCACCGTCACCACAAGGCAAGCAACCCTGACTACAAGCCACAGGTAAGAAAGCTTATCGAGCTCTGTCTGGACAAACTCGCCGAGTAGGGCATTAAAACCTTAAAACGTATGCTACTAAACCAGACATTGCCGGGTTATCTGCTCGGCAAGTACCAGCTTATAGGTACAGTGACTTTCACCGTGCTGTTTGCGCTGGTATCGCTGAACATATATATCCCCTTTTCTGATACAGCCTGGTTCGGACTCGGTAATTCCGTGATGTTCCTGCTGACCTTGGCATATGTGGCCATAGCGATCCTCATCCTGATCATCAGCCGAAGGCTTATGTACATCAGCAAGAAGTTCTTCGATATGACCTATCTGATGTACATCATCTGGTGTCTTGCTGAAATCGTCACAATCTGCGGAATCTATACAGGTCTCACTACAGACTTTGCTTCTCCTCAGGACGAAAGCGTAGTAAAGACGTTTACCAGGTCGCTCATCTACGGAGCCATCAGTCTCGGCATACCATACATTCTTTCAGGAATGTACTTCGCTATCATCGACAAGAACAACACCATCCGACTGATGAACTTCGACAATGTGGTCACAGACGAAGCTCCGAAATCGGAGTCGTCGAAGCAGAAGATCACACTCTACGACAACAGCGGTACATTGAAACTGTCGCTCAGTCCGGAGAACCTTTATTACATAGAGTCTGACGACAACTATATAAAAGTATGGTACACCGACAGCAAGGGAGAGCTCAAGCAGTATATGCTGAGGTGCCGCCTGAAGACAATCGAAGAAGGATTCAAGAAGAACGGCCTTATACGATGCAACAGAAAGTACATCGTAAATATCAAAAAGGTTGCGATGCTCAGAAAGGAGAGCGACGGATATTTCCTCGATCTTGAAAACGATGCGATTCCGTCACTTCCGATCACCAAGACATACACAGACTCCATCCTGGCATATTTCTCTGAAGAGAGACCGCTTATGGAGCCGATTGAAGAATAAGAAAAGCGCGATGATTTCTCATCGCGCTTTCTTTTATTCTGCCGCCTTGAGGCGTTCTGCGTTCTCGGCAATCTGAAGCTGGTCAATCACATCCTGGATCGCGCCATCCATAAATACCGGAAGGTTGTACATTGTGTAGTTGATACGGTGGTCGGTCACACGTGACTGAGGGTAGTTGTAAGTACGGATCTTTGCCGAACGGTCACCACCTGCGACCATAGTCTTTCTCTTTGCAGAGATCTCTGCGAGGTACTTCTCATACTCCATATTGTAGAGACGTGTACGAAGTTCCTGGAGAGCCTTGTCGAAGTTCTTGAGCTGTGACTTCTCATCCTGGCACTGCACCACGAGTCCTGTTGGGATGTGAGTGAGTCGGATAGCCGAATATGTAGTGTTCACAGACTGTCCGCCAGGACCTGATGAACAGAATGTATCCTTGCGGATATCGTTCATATTGAGCTCTACGTCGAACTCGTCAGCCTCAGGAAGGACTGCAACCGAAGCTGCTGAAGTGTGCACACGGCCCTGAGTCTCTGTCTGAGGGACACGCTGTACACGGTGTACGCCTGACTCATACTTGAGGACGCCGTATACTCCGTCACCTGACACCTTGCAGACAATTTCCTTGAATCCACCTGCAGCACCCTCTGCCTGAGTAGTGATCTCCATTCTCCAGCCCCTTGTCTCGATGAACTTAGAGTACATACGGAAGAGGTCACCGGCAAAGATAGCCGCCTCGTCTCCACCTGAACCGCCACGGATCTCGAGGATAGCGTTCTTGCTGTCCTGAGGGTCAGCAGGGATAAGAAGAAGCTTGATCTTCTCCTCCCACTCAGGAAGAGTAGGCTCGATCTCTGCGATCTCCTCCTTAGCCATCTCACGGAGGTCCTCATCCTTCTCTGTAGCGAGAATCTCCTTGGCCATCTCGTAGTTCTCGAGGATTCTCTTGAACTCGTTTCCAGCCTCGATGATAGGGGTAAGTTCCTTATATTCCTTGTTGAGCTGAACGAACTTCTTCATATCAGCGATCACCTCAGGGTCAGACAACTGAGCCTGAAGTGCCTCATATTTCTCCTGAAGGCCCAAAACCTTCTCCAAAAGTGAATTATCTGCCATATAATGGTTTGTTTAAGCGTGCAAAGATAATAAAAAAATTAGATTTCACGTTCTGGCTCGGAAGTACCGGCTGATGAAATCAGATACTGGACAGCAGCCTGTGCACAAACACATCCGAAAACTGCAGGAATGTATGAAATCGTTCCGACCTGGGACTTCTTGTTTCTGTCCTCGCAAGGCACGATGGATTCCTTGTCCGGGAGTTCCTCAGAGAAGACAACCTGGAAGCCCTTCTTGATGCCCATATAGCGGAGACGCTTGCGTACAATGTATGCCAAAGGACAGTTGAATGATTTCGACACATCTGTTATGCGGACCTTCGTAGCGTCATATTTTGCACCTGCTCCCATTGATGATACGAGCGGAATGCCTCCGTCCACACAATATTTGATGAGATGGAGCTTCGGCGCCAGAGTGTCAATGGCATCCACCAGAAAGTCGATTTTGTAACCGCCCAGCACATCAGCCACTTTGTCTGCTTCGAGGTATTCCTGTATTATGGTAAGGTCCAGTTCAGGATTGATATCTTTAAGTCTTGCTGCAAGGACCTCACATTTAGCTTTGCCTACAGTCGAATCAAGAGCCAGAAGCTGGCGGTTCTTGTTAGTGACGGACACGTCGTCGCTGTCCAATATGATGAGATGACCTACACCTGCACGTACGATCATTTCGGCAGCATATCCTCCTACGCCACCGACTCCTATCACGGCTACAGTAGAGTTGCGGAAATGGTCAAGCATCTCCTCCCCTACCAGCATCGCCGTTCTTTCCTGCCAATCGTATATCATAACGGGCTACAGACCTTTAGCTTTTCCTTCGTCCCAGATTGCATCCATTTCGGCGAGGGTCATATCTGTAAGATTGCGTCCCTGACGGATAGTCTGCTCCTCGAGATAAGTGAAACGACGCTTGAACTTTGCACAGGTACGTTCCAACGCGGTATCCGGATTAAGACCGTAAAGTCTTGCTGCATTTACAGTTGCAAAAAGGAAATCTCCAAGCTCGTCCTCAGCGCGGTCATATGCGGCAGCCTTTTCCTCGTCGGTCTGAGCTGCAGCCATAGCATCAAGCTCAGCCTGATACTCGCCCATCTCTTCCTTCACCTTATCCCATACCTGCTCCTTGCACTCCCAGTCGAAACCGACTCCTCGCGCCTTGTCCTGCATACGGTAAGCCTTGAGAAGCGGCGGAAGTCCGTCAGGAACTCCGGAAAGCACTCTCTTGTTACCGTCCTTCTCCTTGGTCTTCAGCATCTCCCACTGCTTGATGACATCCTCGGCGCTTCCCACCTCAGCAGATGAGAACACGTGCGGATGACGATATATAAGCTTATCACAGAGGAAGTTGATCACATCGACGATATCGAAGTTCTGCTTCTCCTCACCGATCTTGGCATAGAACAGAACGTGCAGAAGCACGTCGCCGAGTTCCTTTGACAATTCGCGCTCCTCTCCCTTGAGAACAGCGTCGCTCAATTCGTATACTTCTTCAAGTGTCTGCGGACGGAGAGACTCGTTTGTCTGCTTTCTGTCCCAAGGACACTTTTCCCTCAATTCATCAAGAACATCCAGTATGCGGCCGAATGCCTGAAGCTTTTCTTCTCTTGTATGCATATTCATTTATAGTGAATTGCAAAGTTAGCAATTCTGCAAAAAATAACTATCTTTGGCGAGCTAATCCCACAATTATGCGTAAAGAGATCAGATTCGTTTCGGCTGAAGAAGCCGTAAAGGTTGTCAAGTCAGGCGACCACATACACCTCAGCAGTGTCGCAAGTGCGCCACGTCTCCTCATCGATGCACTCTGTGCACGTGGAGAAAGAGGAGAACTCAAGGATGTGCGCATCCACCATCTTCACACAGAAGGAGCCGCACCTTATACAGACCCTAAGTTTGACGGAGTATTCTTCCACCAGGCATTCTTTGTCGGAGCAAACGTCCGCAAGAGCGTCCAGGCAGGATATTCAGACTATATTCCTGTATTCCTCAGCGAGACCCAGAAACTTTACCGTTGCGGTGCCCTCCCTTGCGATGTGGCAATGATCCAGGTATGTCCACCTGACAAGCACGGCTATGTTTCACTCGGAACATCTGTGGATGCCACCCTCGCAGCAATCGAGTGCGCAAAGACAGTTATCGCCGTAGTCAACCCTAACGTGCCACGCGCTTGGGGACAGGCTATGATCCCTATGGATATGATCGACATCTTCGTAGAGGGCAACGAGCCTCTCGAGCCAGCTCACTTCAGCGAGCCTAACGAAGTGGAGATTGCTATCGGAAAACACTGCGCCGGACTTATCGACGACGGAGCCTGCCTCCAGATGGGTATCGGAGCTATTCCTAACGCAGTTCTCGCACAGCTCGGCAACCATAAGAACCTCGGAGTGCACACAGAGATGTTTGCAGACGGAGTTCTCGAACTTGTGGAGAAGGGAGTGATCAACGGTTCAAACAAGGTAACAGACAAGGGCAAGCTCGTATCTACATTCCTTATGGGCTCGCAGAAGGTATATGACTTCATCGATGACAACCCTATGGTTGCAATGATGGATGTAGGATACACCAACGACCCGTTCGTGATCGCAAAGAACCCTAAGATGACAGCCATCAACTCTGCAGTACAGATCGACCTTACAGGACAGGTCTGCGCAGACTCTATCGGAACACGTTTCCACTCTGGAGTAGGCGGACAGGTGGACTTCATCTACGGAGCGTCCCTCGCACCTCAGGGCAAGGCTATCATCGCTATGCCTTCGACAACAAACAAGGGCGGCAGCAAGATCGCACCTACCATCATCGAGGGAGGTGGAGTCGTAACTACAAGACCTCACGTACACTATGTGGTGACTGAGTTCGGAGCGGTAGACCTTTACGGAAAGTCAATGCAGGAGCGCGCCAAACTGCTCATCAGCATCGCTCACCCTGACCATCAGGAAGCACTCGACCGCGCGGCGTTCGAAAGATTCGGTCCACACTACACAACAGTGAAGATATAAGAAAGAGGCTGACCCAAAAGGTTAGCTTCTGTTTTTTTTTTGGGGGGGTGAAGAGAAGTCCAGGAGGATAACAACGGAAAACTAAATCCCTCCCACTTCGTGGGCCCCTCCCGTTCACAAGGCCACGGGCGGCCATGGTTTTCCTTATCTTACCCTCCTGAACTACCACGGCGTACCTTAAA